>NZ_JBALWD010000017.1:0-59327 GCF_036960985.1 Sneathiella sp.
CATGATCTTGGCCTTGTTGACGCTTTTATCAAGGAGGACAGATTTGAAGTTGATGGGGCAGATGCCGCGGCAGATTTTTTGTCGAGGAAAGGGTATCCAGACGCAAAGATAGCGATTGTCTGGGATGCTATCGCCTTACACGCGACTGTCTCCATACCCCAGCGAAAACAGCCGGAAATCGCGTTGGTACAATTTGGGGCTGGCCTGGATATTGGCGTGTTTCCGATTGATACGTTGACCAATCAGACCATTTCAAAAATCCTTGAAGAATTTCCAAGACTGGGTTTCAAGGAGGCCATGTTGTCGGCGATGGCATCTGTCGTTGAAAAAAAACCCATGACCGGGGCAATCAACCTAATGGGAGACGTTGGCCGGGAATGCGTTCATGGATTTCATATACCGAGTTTCTGCGACATCGTCCGGGGAGCTCCCTTTGATGAATAGGTGGCTGTGACATCGCCGTAAGAAAAGAGCAGCGTGTTCAGGAGAGATAGAAAAGGCAAAATACATAGACTTCCACTCAACTAACGTGGTTGTATTTTGCTGAAACTGCCTTGATGGGCTTAGGTGACGTTGAAGATAAAAACGAGTGGAAGTTAATGTGACAATACCGTGTCGCATCTCTTTTCACTACTCAACGATTTTCCTCTGACGATACCCAGAGAAGATTAAGTGAGGCTGGAACGGCGACTACCCTGCCTATGAAGAAGGCATCTTTAGATGAGCAATTTTCAGCTAAGTTTTTTTCAATGGCCGATTGAGGGCTATTCTCTAGGAGTAGGATCTGCTGGGATAGAATAAGAGGAGCAAGAAGTATAGTGTTCCGACAATAGGGATACATAGCACGAGCGTAAGCCATTTTGAAAAACCCATATCCTGCGCCCGAAATACGCAGCTAGCGGTACCAGTATAGGTAAAAAAGATAAATCCAATGGTGATCAACAGAGCAATATAAGGGGAAATTGTTTCCAGATTCATAGTTTCCATATTGGGATATAGCGTTTCCATTTCAAACCCCACAATAGAGCTGTATATGATGAACAAAACGGTCAAGATAATCTGCGCGCCGAAAAACATCAGGCGGGATATGGTAAAATCTCTGTTGGAAAAGATGATTGTTAGTATAGCAATTGCAAACGGTACGATAATAACGCCCAAACTCAGCAATATAATGGTTAAGTCACTTGAACCGTCTAACATTTTCTTTTTCTTAAAATATTGTAACGAATGCAAAATAGTAAGTGCCCGGATTGCTTGGCCAGATAGAGCTAAAACCAGCAAATTTTCCGGGATTTTCTATTTCTATTGGTGAAAATTTAATATCTCGTAAATTTCTCCGAAAAGTTCCTGAATAGATTTGAATTCGAGACGAAAAGGGAACCCGATTAAGGCGTCTCATGTGACGGCGATGAAGACGAGGGTTGGTCTCGTTCGGGCAGACTCTCCGCCACTTCGTTACTTTCGCCTTCTTCGTTTGAAACAGTTTCTGAGAAAATACGATCTTACATTCAACGAAAATAGATGACCGGTTATGATCCAAGCGGCCATTCCGTAGCATGATTGCATAGAGCGAATTTGGCGCCACCATTGACGCTTGAGAACTCCGTTATCCCAACAACAGCATCAAGCTACGGTTGCGTCGTAATCGCGTTTACGCTGAACGAAAGGTCGGTAATTGGATAACCTCCGCATAAAATCTACCCCTTCCTTCGCCCGCTTGAACGCTATAATCCGCTCCCCGATTACCATTGAGGGATAAGGGAATACCTTGTTCCGATCATGAGGTACCGTCATCTATGCCTTTACGACTCGATTGATATAATATTTATTGATCGGGCAGACGACATAGTGGGTTTCAAACAAATGCGGATTGCATAGGGGAAATAATGGAACATCAAAAACAGGTCGAGATCCTTAAAGAATTGATCCGGCAACTGGATAACAAGGTCAATGTTGATGCCGAAATTATGTACCGCAATCCAACCTCAGCCTATACCTGTCCGCAAATGGCGAAAAAGGAATGGGATCAATTCTTTAAAAACCATCCGCAGCTTATCGGATTAGCGGGCGATTTGCCGACGGCGAAGAGCTTTCTGACAACCGATGATTTTGGCGTCCCCATCTTGGCAACCCGGGATGAAGAAGGAAAATTTCGGGCTTTTCTCAATGTATGCCGACATCGCGGTGTCAAACTTGTCAGCGAGCGACGGGGCAGTAAAACAAGATTTGCCTGTCCTTTTCATGCCTGGACTTATGATAATGCGGGCAGCCTTGTCGCAGTGCCGCAGCAAGAACAATTTGGTGAGATAGATAAATCCTGTCTTGGTTTGATTGAGCTTCCCGCGGTTGAGCAATATGGCATGCTCTGGGTTCATCCCCAACCAAACGGGCATTTGGACGTGGATTTGCTCTTGGGGGAAATGGCGCCCGAACTTGCCAGTTGGCACTTTGGAAAAATGGTTGCCGTTGATACCACCGTAATCGACATGAAACTGAATTGGAAATTGGCCAACGATACGTTCGGTGAGACGTATCATTTTCAGAAACTCCACAAAAATACTCTGGGTAAAGTGGTCTATGGCGATAATTTATCTTACGAAGCCATGGGTAAAAACCACCGTTTTGTCTTTGCCAGCCGGACCATCGACGCGGAACGTTTGAAGCCAGAGGAAGATTGGCGACTGCTGGGCGGCGCCACCATGGTGTATTATATATTTCCGAATATTCAGCTGATCATGAACCGCGGTACCGTGGATTTGGTGAAGATTTACCCGGATCCAGACAATCCCGGTCGTTCTGTCAGTAATATTGGCCATTATTTTTCGGAGAAAGTTGTTGCCCTGAATGCTCCGGAAGCTGAGGATGTTGACTTGCAAAAAGCCGGCGATGCCTATGAATATGATCCCGCGCGTCTCAAGTCACCGAGCTTGGCCATGGTTATCGAGATTTTTACGAGTACCATTCGTAAAGAAGATTATGCGATGGGCGAGTTGATCCAGGCGTCTGCAGAAAATGGCACCATGGAATATGTGATATTCGGGCGCAACGAACCCGCTTTGCACCATTATCACAATACCTACCGTGCGGCTCTGGAGCTGCCGCCACTTGAGGAATATCGTGGCTAGTTCTTGCTGAATAGCTGTTGAAATGCTTCGGGAATAGCATATCCCGGATCCTGTGCGAGTAAGTTCAAGATGGTCCGCTTTGCGTCTTCCTTGCGCCCTAATTGGAGAAGGGCATTTGCGCTGAGAAAGAGTGCATCAGCATTTGTACTATCGACCTCGGAAAGGGCTTTCAACGCTTCTTCATTTTGTCCGGCTTGGCTCAGGATTGCAGCATAATCCAGCATTAAAGTTGTATCGCCGGGTTGCAGCGAAAGGGCTCTTTGCAAATGACCGATGGCTGCTTCGAATTGCCGCTGGCTCGCGAGGTGGTTCCCATAAAATTGCTGGATGACCGGAGAGTTCGGTAATGCTGTTTCGGCGGCGTCTAGGGTTTTACCTGCAAGATCAGGACGTTTTTCCGCGATATCAAGCCGGGCCTGCATGATCCAGGCGTCGCTAAGCTGGGGATCGATCGCAAGTGCTTCGGTAATTGCCGCCCTAGCGGCAGGGATGTTGCGAATTGACAAAGCAAGTCCAGCGAGAGACATCTGTGCATTCGGATGATCCGAATTCGCTGCGACAGAGACCTGAAATTCTCTGAATGCCGCCGCGACACTTTGGCGTTGACTGGGCGATAGGGCCCGCGCGGGGACGTCCAGCATCGACCGTGCCGCCGCGATACGAACAGTCTTAGCATCGTCGGTCAACAGGGCTGGGAGGCGTTGTACCCGAAGTTGTACCGGGGCTTGTCGATGAAGTCGCGCGGCGACACCGCGGATGAGGTCACTGTCATCTCGCAAAAATGCCGCGATGCGGGGCCAAGGCAGGTTCGCGCCGTAGGGAAGGGCGCGCTCCAGCGCTGACGCCCGAACAATGGCGGGGTAATTCTCGTCTTCGGCGACGGTCAGGATATTCTCCAACGCAGCCTTTGTGCCTTTCTCCGTATCGAACATTCCGAAGACTTCTGCAAATCCCTTGGGGCCCTGTTTAGTGTCGGGGTACCAACTGCTCATTTGCCGCTCCGCCCAGATCAGACCGTTACTTTGATGACAGGAAACGCAGGCATCTGGCGTTCTAAGCGCGCGGCTTTGCGCCGGGTTCGGGATTCCAAAACGGTGATCCCGGCGATCGTCGACTTCCATATAGTTTTGGGTCGGCATATGACAGGAAACACATTGCCCGCCTTCGGACGCGACAGGATGATGGTGATGCTCTTCACTGTCATAGGTCTTTTTCGGCAGGCTCGGGAATTCCGGATTGCCGGCCGGATTATGACACTGCGTACAAAGACTGTTATCTTCAGCCTTGATCTTGCCCGAATGGACATTATGGCAGTTGGAGCAGGTGACACCCGCCGCATACATCTTGCTTTGCTTGAAGGAGCCTAAGACATATACCTCATCTTTGATCTGACCATCGGGATGATAAAGATCGGGGCGTAGCAGCGCGAGATCATAATGATCGGCAAATGAAGTGCCAGGAAGAGGGCTGTTTCCACTTAACGCGCTGCGGCGGGAATGGCACGCCGCACATTGTTGGATCTCGATTTCTGAAGGCGTTGCGGCGTGAGACTGGACAAAGCCCTTTGAATCAATGCCGAGATAATCCTGTTGGCGGAACATATCGGGCTTTTCCGCCCATTTTGCATGAGCTTGTCCAGGGCCGTGGCAGGCTTCACAGGTTACGCCGATTTCACTCCACTGACTTTTGAAACTACGGGTTTGAGGTTCATAGTTTTTCTGGAAATCCGTCGCATGGCACTCTGCGCAGCGGCCATTCCAGTTTTTATAGACACCTTTCCAGTGTAAGGCATTCCCCGGAACGTTATCCGTTTGCCCGGGAAAGACCATGTACCATTTCTTGCTTTCCGTATCCCAGGCGATATCGAGAACCTGCAGTCGTCCACCTTCTTCGGCAATAAGATATTGCTGGAGAGGACGTACCCCAACCGAATACAGTATTTCACTGACTTCAGGCAGTCCCGCTTCATTGTTTGTTTCAATCCAGAATTTATTATCAGAGGTGAAAAACCGTGTTGTGACACCGTGATGCTCGAAGGTTATGTCCCTAAAATCTCCCAAGACATTTTCTACCGTTGCCGGACGCCAGGCCCAGCTATGATCTGACTGTTCCCAAAGCTCATGTTCCTGCTGGTGACAGCTCTGACATTGTTCGGATTTGACAAAAGTCGGTACTTTTGCCTGCTCCTGTGCACGAACTGGCGCGGAAAGGCTCAGGCCTATAACCACCAAACAAAACCAGAAAGAGCGTGTCATAAAATTAGGCTTTCTTTGTCTTCGGGTTGAGTGTTATGGCATCTGAGCGAGATGGTTGCTGGGCAAAAGTCTGGAGTATGTCGCGCCGTAAATTAACTATTCCCGTGCGTATTTCAGACGGTGTAGGGGCATCGCCGTTTTTCCTGGCCGCGTACGGAGTTCGAAGAAGGGTATGAAGAAACGTCTTATTCTTTATGTCAGTTATACAGCCATCAACATCCGCCAACGTAAGAATCCCTTCTTTTTTGTATAGTACCGAAAGCCAAGCCCAGATATCATTATTCAAAACTGAGGGCGATAGAGTAACGCATCTGCGCCGCAAGCGTTTGAATATATATATTTCGGATCGCTTGTATCGTCTCCCATAATCCGCAATAGCCCCAATCACTTGTTGGCCATATCTATAAGTAAGATAGCCGCCTCCGGCAACGCATATCAGGATCCAAAGGATGCTGATCAGGTTTGCCCTAAGAGCATCGATAAGATTGACCAGAAATTTTCGAATGCGGTTGCTGTCAGGAGCAGAAAGGCCAGCACCTGCTATCTTTGCGACCTCATAGGAAACGGCTGGTAGCGTTACTATATCGATTGCGTTTTTGGACAAATCCCATATCTCATAGGATATCTCCGGTACCGTTACGTTTCCGACCGTTTCGGCAATGTAGACCATCCGATCAATCCGTTGGGCGCTGTATTGCCCGCGATTTATATTGTCTGAGAGTTGCGGTGTCTCTGGATATGCTGTTAGCCCGTCAATATTCGCGAAATAAGCGGGCGGTAGAGTCAGCGCCAATGTATCCTGAGCCGTGATACGGATTGTTCTGGTGATGGCATCGCCTTGTTTAATCTCGGTTTCAACAGGCACAACCTCCTGCTGGATTTTGATGTTTTTGCCGACAATTAGACGCGCCAGATTTTTCGCGCCCGGCGGCACGGTAACCTGGAAAGAAACAGGTTCCGTCGCGATGGATTTTTCCGGGGTTTCACTCCAACTGACAGTAACTGCGGGAATAGTCAATTCGCCAGATCGTTTGGGAATTACCGCGTACTTTTTACGAATGCCGATAATCTGTTGACCCTTTTCAGTTTTACTGTAGCTCGTACCCAACTGTTCTGGTTGAAGGATAATGATGCCGTCGACAGCAATGTCTGGAAAAAGAAAGGGTCCCAGTTTTTCGTCGTCTGTATCAATATCGATATACAAGCTGACAGTCTGTCCAACAACAATATCTCCGACATCATCAAAATAGGCACGGGCTTGGGTTTCTGCGGCGACATCGACTGTTTTCAGAAAAAACAGAAAGGTGAGGGTGAAAAATTGCGCTGTAAAGAGCTTTTGCATTAGTTGGCCGTCTCCTCTGAAGATCCGGAAGACGTGCCCGTTTGATATTGATAGGAAAACCGTAAGCCGAGAAAATCACCCAGTGTTGTCTGAACGCGCCGCATCCACATTTCTTCCAGCTGTGCATCGCTTAACCCTTCACTTTTGAGCTGTTGCCGCGTTACCTCCGTGCCTGACTGTTCCCCCAACTTGTTACTGATAGTACGATCTGCGCCGAGCTTGCCGCCGGTGCCGCCGTTGTCTTCATATGTTTTCTGGTCAAGCTCATAAAGGTCGCTGACCCATTTCAAATTGAAAATTGCTTCTGGAAAATCAGGCTTTAGGTCGAGGGCAGCCTTGTACGCGTCGATTGCCTCAACAAGCATTTCGGCGCGGGCGAAGGCATTGCCGCGTAAGAACTGACCGGCGGCTGTTTCAATATTTTCCGAGGCCGCTGCTGCCGCTTCGAATTTTTCGGCTTTGTAAAATGCTTGTGCTTTCCATTCAGCGTTTTCAAAGAATTGGGCGGCCTTATCATATTGCGCGTGATCGAAATACCATCGGCCCCGTTGATCTGGAGTCAGCCAGAGATCCCAAAAATCAGAAGCCTGTGCCCCGTTACTTAAGAAAAGGCTTGAGAGCAAGATAACAGCTCCGAGAATGTGACGCTTTACGACCATCGTAATGTCCACCCCCGTCTTGCCCATGGTAATAGCAACAAAACGAGTGGCCAGAGCAGGTAATATCCTGCATCAATCCATTGCTCGTCTTGGCCCGACAGAAGCACATTTTCAAGATGGGTCGCTATCAATCGCTGAATTCTACTTATATCCGATCCATCCAGGCTTTCAGCAACCACTGTCCCTCCCGTTACCGCGGCTATTTCGTCGAGGCCGCGAATATTTGTGCCTTCGATGGCGGCGTTACCGGCTTCGGCAGTTTCGCCAGTTTCCGTCCCAAACCGCCAGAAAAGATATTGTGGCGGTGTCACATCGGCCGGCTTGGTAAATTCAACAGCAAGCGAGGCGTCAATGCCATCTGTGGCATAAAGGATTGTGCCCGGTATGGGGTTGCTGGCTAATAATTTGTTGGCAAGAATAAGCGCTTTCTCTGGTCGATCACCCTCGACGGGCATAATGCCGGGTGTCAGGTTTTCCAGATATAGATTAACCAAGGCGGGGTCATTGGTTGGCGGCACTACCATATGGCTCGTGCCGGAATAAACGACAACTCCGATTTGCGAAGACACATTTGTCGCGACGAGATCGCTGATTTTTTGTTTTGCCCGTTGCAGACGGCTTGGTTTCACATCCTCTGCCAACATGGACGGAGTTAATTCCAGAGCGATGATCAGAGGGGCGTTATTCTGAACGAAAGGCGTTTGGATTCTTTCCCATGCGGGTCCCGCAGCAGAAAGAATAAGCAAACAAAAGGCTGCGGTAAATAGATGGAAAGGGCGGATGCGATTGTTACTTCGGGCGCTAATGATCAAGTGCTCAAGAAGAGCGGGTTCAATGATCCGCTGCCAACGCCATTGACTGGATGTGAACCCTCTTAGGGTAAAGTATAGCCAAATGACACCGGGGAGCAGAAGCAACCACAAGGGGCGCAGGAAATGGAAATTGTCGATGAAGTTCGAAACAGATGTCATGATCTTTTTCCCTTGCCTTTGGGAACGAGCATAACAATCAGTAAAATAAACACGGTCGCAATCATCGCGTAGACGAAATACAGAAAGAGCGGTTGTTGCGGTGTGTAGGAAATAGTTTCTACTTTTTCTGGTTCCAGGGCGTCCAGGGCTGTGTACACATTTTCCAGCTGAGCTGTGTCTAATGCCAGAAAACTTTTTCCGCCGGTTAATGCCGCAATATTGTCCAGTTTTTCAAGATCAAGGGCCGTTTCCCCAACAGACTCCGGATCTCCCATGGCAATGGTATGGATGATGACATTATTTCCTGCCGCAATGGAGGCGGCTTTGTCCACCGGCATTTTACTGCCGGTATCATTTCCGTCGGTCAAAAGAATGGCGACTTTATTTTCGCTTTCACTGCCCTCGAACATCTTGAGACCAAGACCTATGGCATCACCGATCATCGTTTTTGGTCCCGCCATGCCAGGTTGCACTTCCGCAAGCAGGTCTTTGAGAACAGTATGATCGAGCGTAAAGGGCACTTGGGGGAAGGCTGCATCGCCAAACACAGCTAAGCCGATCCGATCCGACTCTCGTCGATCAACAAACTCGTCGACGACTTGTTTGACGGCGTCCAGTCGCGAAATCAGTGTCCCATCAGGAGTTTTGAAATCGGCAGCCTCCATGGAACCCGATAAATCGACGATGAGTAAAAGATCACGGCCGGAATTTTGCCAGGTGATGGGTTCCTGGAAAAGAACGGGCCGGGCCAGCCCGATGATTAACAGACACCAGCACAGCAGGAACATCAATTTTTGAAACCAGTTTTTGGTGATCACCGTGTCGCCTTTTTGGGGCTCTTTATCTGTCAGGGCCCCGATTTTGGACAGGAACGGGACTTTGACGGCGTCACCGGTTTCCTTGAATTTTGTGGTGAGCCAGAAGACAAGAACCGGAAGTGGCAGCAAGATAAAGCCATAAGGGAACTGAAACTCAAACATGATGCTTCTTGAGCCAGACAATGCTTTTTTGAACAAGGCCGTTCAATGTCGCGATGTCCGTGAGGCTTTTTTCAGAGAGCGTATAAGGGAGGGCGGAAAGTAACGCGCTGTCCTGAGGGTCAAACACCGGTTGTTTCAGCTTGTTATTTAGCCAATCTGTAAAGGATCGGCCCCGCAAACTGGCAACTTCGTCTCGATCATATTGTTGCAGGGCAGTTCGGCGCAGGATAAGCGGGATCTGCGAATAATTCAGTTGTTGATCAGAAATTTCCTGTAGATCCCTGATCGCTTGCCGGAGATAGGCTTTTTGGCGCCAGCGCCGTAAAAAAATGGCAATAAGGATGCAAAAGAATAGACCGAAAAGAACAACGAGGAACAGCCAGCCAACGGTCTCGGGAAAGTACGAAACGGGATCAGGCAAGGGGATTTCCTTTAAGCCCCACATCCGGTTGGACCCAAAGAGTTCCGATGCTGATGTGCTGTTATCGGTCATCACCAAACCTTATGTGACATTGCGGCTTCATCGTGCCCCCAAAAGACGGCTAAGCTGGCGGAACACTTCTTCATCTGTTTTAATATTCAGAACCGGAATTCGCCGCCGTAAAAGCAGTTTCTTTCCCTGATCGAGGCGCTGCTCAAATTGTTTTGTATATTGGCTGCGGAAGGCTTCATCGGAACTATCGAACTCCAATTGCAATCCAAAATCACTGGCCACCAGCGATCCCGCATCGGGAAAGGCCTCTTCCAGCGGATCGGAGATAAATCCGATGACCACGTTATTATGGCGCGCCATATTGGTCAGCAACATACGGGTTTCCGCGTCTGCACCGCGCAGGTCGCTGATGATGATGACAAGCATGTCATGGGAGACTGTGCGGCTGACCCGCTTGAGCACTTCATTGAGGCCAACACGTGGCTCCTCTTCGCTTTCTTGCGAGGAGAGCAGAGTATTGAGTTTGACGATGGAACGGAGCAGCTGCAGTACCGTTTTTTCGCTGCGGTTGGGGCGGATTTCTATAGTATCGGTGGCGTTGAAGACAAAACCACCGACCCGATCACCAGCGGCTAAAATGCGCCAGGCGGCGAGGCTGGCCAGCTCTGCCGCGGCCACGGACTTCATTGTTCGTTGTGAGCCAAAAAACATGCCCGGGCGCTGATCGACAACCAGAATTGACTGGCGATCCCGCTCTTCGGTGAAAATTCGGGTATGGGGTTTTCCGGTGCGGGCGGTGACCTTCCAGTCAATGGCGCGGACGTCATCGCCGGGTCGATACTGGCGTAATTCTTCAAAATTTAAGCCGCGCCCGCGCAATTTGGATCCATGCCGTCCGGCGAGCAGGCTGCGGGCCGGTTGCCGCGGTAAAAAGGAAAAACCGCGCGCTTGATATTTCAGCCGATACAGGGACTTGATGTCGGTATAGGCGCCGGCGGTGGTCGTCTTTGCTTTTTCAGTCACCATGATCCTGTGCCTTTTGGGTTCTCAGGGAGCAGCAACAAGCTCGACAATTTTCTCAATAACCTGATCGGGCGTGACATTATCGGCGTTGGCCTCAAAAGACAGGATGAGGCGATGTCGCAGAACATTCTTGATGATCGCCCGCACATTGTCAGGCGAGACGAAATCCTGCCCCTGCATCCAGGCATGCGCCCGCGAACAGATATCAAGGCCCAACGATCCGCGTGGACTGGCGCCGATTTCGATCCAGCTGTCCAGCTCTTCCGAATAGCGGTCCGGGAACCGCGTCGCATAAATCAAGTCGACCATATATGTCTCGATGGCTTCGGAGGTATGAATTTCCTCAATTTCTTTTCGCGCATCGAAAACCACGCTTTGCGCTGTTGGGCCTGAGTCAGAGGGCGCTGCGGCGGATGACTTCATTTCACCGCGGACCAATCGGATGATCTCGATTTCTGACGCTTCATCGCCATATTCCAGCGATACATGCATTAAAAACCGGTCAAGCTGCGCTTCAGGCAACGGATAGGTTCCCTCCTGCTCGATCGGATTTTGGGTTGCCAGAACCATAAACAAGTCAGGCATTTTATGGGTGTTGCCAGCGACGGTGACTTGCCTCTCTTCCATGGCTTCGAGCATGGCCGACTGCACTTTCGCCGGCGCGCGGTTAATTTCATCGCCCAGAATAATGTTGCCGAAAATCGGGCCCGGATCGAACTTGAACACCCCGCCGTCCTCGGTGCTGTGATAAACTTCAGATCCCGTAACGTCAGCGGGCAATAGATCAGGCGTGAATTGGATCCGTCCAAATTCCGTTTCGAGGTTGCGGGCGAGGGCCTTGACGGCCCGGGTTTTTGCCAAGCCAGGTAACCCTTCCAACAGAATGTTGCCATTGGCCAATAATCCAATCAGGAGCCGGTCAATGACATCTTCCTGACCGATGATTGAGGCTTGCATCTTTTGCTTCAAAAGATTGATTTGTTCCAGAGCTGTCATAAAGCATACCAAAATAGAGTTTAAGATTTCGACGTTATACGATAGCATGATTTTGTCGAATATTTATCTCCCAGTAATCTTGCATAATAAATATTATTTAGTCTATGGTATTAGTCCGGGGGAACGCAATTTCGAGAGCCACGAGTACTGTGGCTGAAGACATTTGCCAAGGAGCGCAGAGAATGTCACATTTTTCAAGAATTGGACGAGCCATAGTGCTGGGCGTCTCGGCGGTAACGCTGATGACGACCGCCAGTATGGTGCAGGCCCAAACGGAGAAGCCAAATATTCTGGTGATCTGGGGCGACGATATCGGCCAAAGTAATATCAGTGCCTATACGCGCGGCATGATGGGGTATCAAACTCCCAATATTGACCGAATTGCCAACGAAGGCATGATTTTCACCGATTATTATGGGGAGCAAAGCTGCACGGCAGGGCGTTCCACATTTGTAACCGGTCAAAGCGTTTTTCGGACAGGCCTGTCGAAAGTCGGTCTGCCTGGCGCTAAGGAAGGCATGCAGATTGAGGATCCTGCCATGGCCGTGGTGCTGAAAGCACAAGGCTATGCGACCGGTCAATTTGGCAAGAACCATCTGGGTGACCGCGATGACATGCTGCCGACTAACCATGGTTTCGATGAATTTTTCGGCAATCTCTATCATCTGAATGCAGAAGAAGAGCCTGAAAACGAGGATTATCCAAAAGATCCTGCGTTCCGTGAAAAATATGGACCGCGTGGCGTCATCAGTTCAACAGCCGACGGTAAAATTGAAGATACCGGACCGCTGACGAAAAAGCGGATGGAAACGGTGGATGACGAAACCATTGACCGCGCGATTAACTTTATCGAGCGTGCAAATGCCGCCAAGAAACCTTTCTTTGTCTGGTGGAATGGCACACGCATGCATTTCAGAACCCATGTGAAAGAAGAATTGCGGGGCATTTCCGGTCAGGACGAGTATTCGGATGGCATGGTCGAGCATGACCGCCATGTGGGCAAGCTTCTCGACAAGATCGACGAACTTGGCATTGCCGACAATACCTTTGTTTTCTATTCCACGGATAACGGCCCGCACTATAATACCTGGCCCGATGCCGCCTCAACACCGTTTCGCGGTGAAAAGAACACCAACTGGGAAGGTGGCTGGCGTGTGCCGGCAATGGTCCGTTGGCCTGGTAAAATCAAGCCGGGCACTGTGAGCAATAATATTGTTCATCATATGGACTGGCTTCCTACTTTCGCCGCGATGGCCGGTGATGCAGACGTGAAAGAGCGTCTGTTGAAGGGAACCACTATCGGTGCCCGGAAGTACAAGGTTCATCTGGATGGCTACAACATTCTTCCTTATCTAATGGGCGAAACGAAAGAAACAGAGCGCAAGGAGATCATGTATTTCTCTGATGATGGTGATTTGACAGCCATGCGCTATCAGGACTGGAAGCTTATCTTCATGGAGCAGCGTGCCGAGGGAACATTGCTCGTCTGGGCAAATCCTTTCACACCGCTGCGTCTTCCGTTGATTTTCAACCTGCGTCGGGATCCGTATGAGCGCGCGCAAGTCACATCAAATACCTATTATGACTGGTTGATTGATCGGGCCTATTTGCTCGTTCCAGCACAGGCTTATGTTGGCGCGTTCCTGCAGACTTTTGTCGAGTATCCACCACGGCAGAAAGCGGCGAGCTTCTCGCTTGACGCGGTCATGGAGAAATTGACGTCACCGACAAATAACTAACGTCTAAAGCTGAAAAGCGCGGGATCCGAGAACGGTCCCGCGCTTTTCTTTTGTCTGATCGACGTCTAGTTGATGACTTCGATAAGCGGCTCGGCAAAGGATCCCGAGGGAGGTTTTGTTCCGGTAATTAACGACAGGGTCGGTGCGATATCCACCGTATGGACCAGCCGGTGTATCCGTTGCGCCGGGATACCTTTACCGACGAAAATGATCGGAACATAAGTATCATATCGCCACGGAGAGCCGTGACTGGCGGCGACCACAAGGCCATCAAAATCATTGATAAAACGATTGGGGTCAAACACCACATAGATATCGCCAGACCGGTTGGCATTGTAGTTTCTCAAAACCGATTGCAAGATCGGTGTATCGGGGAGTTGACCGGACCGTAAAGCGCTGCTGGATACCGCGGCTGCGACGCCGTCAAATTTTGAAATCTCTTCGGCGACGGCGGCTTCGACCACATCTAGATCCAGTCCGGCATCGGCAATGGCTTTGCGGTTAAGATAGAGATAGGGATGGAAATAAGTGGAAATCAATTCTTCTCCGATGCCAAAGCGTTTTTTCAGGGCCGTGATTGCCCCGGCTTTATCAAATTCGGTTGGATCGATATAAGCGGCCTCAAGTCCCAATTCATTGAGATAGCCCGGCGCCTCGGGACCGCCGTGATCTGCAGACAGAACAATCAGGGTATTCTCAAGACCAATTTCCGTGTCCACATAGTTTAGCAGATCGGCCAAAGTGCGATCGAGCCTGAGGACATTGTCTTCGGCTTCCAGGCTGGACGGTCCGAAAATATGCCCGACATAATCCGTTGAGGAAAAGCTCACCGATAGGTAATCGGTGACATCGCCTTTGCCGAGGGCCTCATTTTTCAGGAGCTCCTTGGCAAAATCGAGGGTTATTTCGTCGCCGGCCGGACTGAGGGTCAGGAAGGTGGTGAAATATTTCCCGTCCCGTTGGCCATAGGGATGGGGAAATGTCCGTCCAAAACCGGGTAACGCTGTCTCATAAGCCCGGTCATCATGGCCCCCGAAAAGATACGTCGCCGGGTCATGCATTAGCGCCCAGTCTTGCCCCACATAGCGAGCCGTTGGATCCTTTGCATTAAAAGCGCTGACCCAGTCAGGGTAATCTTCGTAATAATATTGGCTGGTAATAAATTGGCCCAGCTGCTTGGAAAACCAGAAGGCTTTGCCCGTATGGCCCGCCATGGAAATGGCTCCGCGGTCTTTCACCGAAACACCGAATATTTTTGACCTGCCGCCGCGGTTTAATTTCAGCTCGTCGCTGTAAGTAGAGACCAGTATTCTGGACGGCGAACGGCCATCGGAGCGGGCGGTGCGCTGGGTTGGATCGATTTCTGTTTTTTTATCGACCCCGGCGCCTTCACTCAGGATGGGGTAGCGGGCATCTTCCACATTATATGTGAGCTCTCCGGTTATCCGGTCCAGCCAGACATTTCCGATCATGCCATGGTGCGCTGGATCTGCTCCGGTGGCCAGAGTTGTGTGACCCACAATGGTTTCTGTATTGGCGTGTTGGTGGTGCGCATTGGTATAATAGGTTCCCGTGTCCAGCAGATATTTGAGGCCGCCCTCGCCTAACCGGTCGTAATAACGGGTCGGCAAGTCGCCGCGAAACTGATCGACGGTAATTTGCAGGACTAGTTTCGGCCAGACTGAATTCTTGTCCTGTGCATTAGCCAGTGTTGCGGAGGCAAACAGGACGCCTGCAATCAAAAGACTCGTCTTCGTCACGGTCAGCTTAAACATACAAAATCCTTTCGACAGCGGCGACAACTGCTTGTGAGTTTCGCCTTTTCATGATTTTGATGTTCGCGGAACACGATGTCAATTGTCGCAGTCCTAATATTAGCCCCTGGAAATCTTTTAAATACGGGGCGATTATTTGTCTGACGTGAGATTTGAAGCCAATTTCAGAAACGTACGATTTTCGCGGATCAGGAATTTTTCCTGCTGGGCAAAGCGGTAGTTTTCCTGACCCAGCGGGTCGTTGGCGAGGCGGGTACGATAGGCCTCATAGGCCGCGAGGCTCTCAATGTTATACACCCCATAGGCCAAGGTGCTGGACCCTTCATGCGGGGCGTAATAACCGATCAAGTCGGCGCCGCAACGCGGGATGGCCTCGCCCCAGTTGCGCGCGTATTGCTCGAACTGTTGCTTTTTCGTCGGATCGATGTGATAGCGGATAAAACAGGTGATCATGATTTGGTCCTTTCAGGATTGATGCTGCGACTTTAACCCTTGTTTTCCCGCAATGCTTCGGTTACCATCGAACTATGAAAGAAGGACCAGACATAGCTCTTTTGGGATCCCTGATCGGCGATCCGGCGCGGGCCAATATGCTGACCGCGCTGATGAGCGGCAAGGCGCTGACCGCGAGCGAACTGGCGGCGGAAGCCGGGGTGACCCTGCAAACAGCCAGCTCACATTTGGGCAAGATGGAAACGGCGGGTTTGTTGCATTTGCGCAAACAGGGCCGCCACCGATATTTCTCGCTGGCCGATGATGATGTGGGCGGCTTGCTCGAAGTGATGATGGGGCTGGCGGCCAAAAAAGGCCATGTGCGAACCCGCACCGGGCCCAAAGATCCGGCCTTGCGCAAAGCCCGCGTCTGCTACAATCATCTGGCCGGTGAAATGGGCGTGCGGGCGCTGGATAGCATGCTGGCCGAAAAATACCTGACCCTGAAGGCTGAAAAATTGGATTTGACGACCCGCGGGATCGCGTTTTTACGGGATATGGATATTGACACGGAGCAGCTGGAGAAATCCCGACGGCCGATGTGCAAGTCCTGCCTCGATTGGAGTGCCCGGCGCAGTCATCTCGCCGGATCAATCGGTACGGCATTGCTTGATCGGTTTTATGATCTGGGCTGGGCGAAACGGGTGGCGGGCTCGCGGATTATTACGTTCTCGCCCCGCGGTGAAAAGCAGTTTCTGGAGCATTTTCCGTTGTAATTTGGCGGTACTAGGGAAGAGGGGACACTAACGATGCCAACGACACAACCCATGCCACCGCTGACCAAACTGACGGTCCCGTCACAAGGCCCTGAAGATGTGTTGGTGGCCGAGGATGGCACGGTTTACTGTGGCACCGGTGACGGCTGGATATATTGCCTTGATCCACAAACCCGCGCGGCGGAGGCTCTGGTCAATACCGGCGGCGTGGTGTTGGGGTTCACGTCTCAGGATGAAAACACGCTGGTAATTTGCGATGCCAAGAAGGGACTTCTGGCCTTGGATCTTGCGACAAAGGCTGTGCGGATTCTAACCGATCAGGTTGAAGGGCGGCCTTTGTTGTTTTGCAATAATTCTGATATCGCCGCCGATGGCACCATCTATTTCAGCGAATCCTCGACCCGTAACCGGATCGAAAATTCGAGCCGCGATATCCTCGAGAATATTCCCTCGGGTTCCTTATTCCGGCGACATCCGGATGGGCGGGTCGAAACGCTGCTGCGTGGATTGTATTTTGCCAATGGCGTCTGCCTTGCCCCCGATGAAAGTTTTGTCCTGGTTGCGGAAACCGGCGCGGCGCGGATCATGAAATATCATCTGACGGGTTCGCGTATGGGCCAATCGGAAATCTTTGCGCAGACCCTGCCGGGGCTTCCAGATAATCTATCTCTTGGATCTGACGGATTGATCTGGGTGGCGATGGTGGTGGAAAATTCTCCGCGGCTGACGGGCCTTCAGGCGCGGCCGCTTTGGGTGCGAAAGTTGGTAACCAGACTGCCGAAATTCATGTCCCCACCGCCCGGGCCTTTTCTCCGGGTTCTGGCTTATGCCCCCGATGGTAGCTGCCAGTTTGATTATGAGGGAGACGGGGAGATCTTCAAGATGGCGACGGGGGTGCGGGAAAAAGACGGACGGGTGTATCTGGGGAGTATTGCCGAGTCCGCTATTGCGGTATTCGATCACCCGGCCTGAGAGCCAACACATGAAAATTTCTAATGTTATCGGCTAAATATATCAATTTCATTCATGTTTATGAATTGGAGAGCAGGCGATCCGTTGCCAGTTTCTTCCAGCCATAGACATTCAGCGGTCCGCGTGACTTGATCATCAAATAGCGCATGGCACGGCCGATCCAGGATTCCATTTTCAGAAGATGCGGCAGCGGCCCGTCGGAATATTGCACGACCCAGCGAATACGGGCTTCGCGCCGCGCCTGATAACTTTCCAGAGCCTGATCAATATTCTGCATGGCGAGGGCGTCAGCCAGAATGTTGGTATCTTCAAGCGCGGCCGCGGCGCCCTGCTGGATAAGCGGCGAACAGCCATTGGCAGCATCGCCGACAAAGACGATCCGGCGATCATAGAATCGCGGCTCCGTCACCGATAATAATCGCCCGGTGACGATTTTGACCTCGTCCAGTTTGGACAGAATTTCCGGTACTGGACCGCCATAGCCAGAAAAGATTTTGCGCAGGTTATCCGCCGCATTATCGGTCAGATCCGCCGACGGGGAGTGTTCATGGATATGGCCATAGCAATAAACCGCATTGGCACTGATCGGATAGGCCATGAATAAATCCGTTTTGCCCATCATATAGATAGGCTCCAGTCCATGTTCGGGCAGGGTGACGATAAATCGCCAGCAGCGCATCTGATGATCGCGGATGGTTTCCTGACCTTCAAAATTCTGACTGCGAACCGTGGAATGAATACCATCGGCGGCGACCACCAAATCATATTTGCCGTCAAGGAGCTCATAGGAACAGCTAACATCCACCTGATCGTCCGCATGGACGACCGACAGCAGTTTGGTGTTATGGCGAATCTTATGTTCCAGGCCGACGCTCAGGGCCGCATGCAGATCCTGGCGTTTCATGGCAATAAACATTTCCTGATCAAAGGGGGGATCGGTCAGGTTGGCTTTGCCGAGTGTTTTACCGCTGGTCGTGGTGTAGTTGATCTCCTTGACCTGATGATAGCGTCCGGCCAGGCTGTCGAAAACCTTCAGATCTTTCAGTTCGCGCACCGCATTGAACGGCAATGCAATGCCGGCACCGGATTTATACTCGGACGGTTTCTCGTCGATAATGTCGAAATCCAGATCAAAATGCTTCAATCTGCGCGCCAGTGACAAGCCGGCAATGCCGGCCCCGACGATCAATATTTTCGAGGTCAAAATTGTAACTCCACATCCACCCATAGGAGGGACAATCCTACCTGACTTTTCCCGCGCAAAAAAGCCAAGTTTTTCAACCTGCGTAATTTTTGCGTATTATGCTATTTTGCCACTGGTGAGAGTTGATTTTTTCTGATAATGACGATTTCTCTTTCGATTGAATGGATGGACCGCTTGGACCAATCAGGCCTGCATATCTTAAACGACGCCGACGGCTTTACGGAGAATTCCGAGATAGCCCTCGAGGGCCTGCGCCGTTATGACAACGAAGCGATCGCCATTGAGATTGAGCAATGCGACGACGCACTGCATTTCCTGTATGCCGACAAGATCACCGCTGCGGCGACAACGTTTCTGTCAACTTTTCCCGGCACAAGCCTGTATGCAGCGAAGGCCAATCCGCACCCGGCGGTCCTCAAGCTTTTGTGGCAGACCGGGATGCGGGACTTTGAAGTGGCGTCGGTTCGCGAGGTTGAGCAAATTCAGGCGCTGTTGCCCGACGCAACATTGTATTTTATGCATCCGGTCAAAAGCCGGAAGGCCATCCGAACCGCGTATGCGCTGGGGGTGCGGCATTTCGCTTTCGACAGTCTGGACGAGCTGCGCAAAATCCGCCAGGAAACGTGCGAAGCGCCGGATCTTGCCCTGCATCTGAGGGTCAGCGTTTCTCAGCAGGGGGCTGAGTACCCGTTGGGCGACAAGTTTGGCGCGACCTTGATTGAGGCGCCCTTGCTGCTGGTCCATGCCCGGCAATTTTCGGAAAAACTGGGGATCACCTTTCACGTGGGATCGCAATGCCTGGATGTGACGGCCTATCATGCGGCCCTCAAGGATATCGCCGGTTTGCTGGATGGCGCCGGGCTATCTTTGGATATGTTGAATGTGGGCGGCGGATTTCCGGTGACTTATCCGGGCATGCCCGCGTTGCCGCTTGCCGATTATTTCGATGAGATCCAGCGGGCGTTGACGGAATTCGGCTTTGACGGGCTGGAAATATTTTGCGAACCCGGCCGGGCCTTGGTGGCAGAAGGCGGGGCGGTTGCGGTTCGTGTGGAAATGCGCCGCGGGCACTCCTTATATTTAAATGACGGCACCTATGGTGCGCTGTTCGATGCGGGTCAACCCGGCTGGAATTTCCCCCTGGAGCTTTATCCGGCCGGCCGCCTTGGCAAGAGTGACGATATGGCCTTGTTCGAATTCTACGGGCCCACATGCGACAGCATCGACAGAATGTCGGGGCCCTTTACTTTACCGGCAGACGTGCGGGAGGGGGACTGGATAATCTTTCGATGTCTCGGCGCCTATGGCTATGCCATGCAAACCAGATTTAATGGATTTTACTCCGAAACCACCGTGGCAATCGCCAGTGAAACAACTTCGGATTAATCGATCAACTTTAAAGGACCCGGGAAGTGACAGAGAAGCAGCCGCCCCAGAATAACGAAAAGGCGGCGCTGCTGTCGTCTCCGGTCGAGCATATTGATTTCAAGAGTTTCGACGCCCGCCCGATCATCGACGCCATGGCAAAAATGTCTTTCACCTCGCGGGATCTGGCCCGGGCGACGGATATTTTTAATAAAGCTGTTGGCGAACCGGACGGCGCCGTAATCCTGACATTGGCCGGATCTACTTCGGCCGGTGGTTGCATGGATGTTTATCGGGATCTGGTGGAAACCGGCATGGTGGATGCGGTGGTTTCCACGGGGGCCTCCATCGTTGATATGGATTTTTTCGAGGCGTTGGGCTTTCGCCATTATCAAGGAGATGTGGCCGTCGATGACAACGCCTTGCGCGCCCAGTATATCGATCGTATTTATGATACCTATATCGATGAAGAAGAGCTGCAAAGCTGCGACGAAACCATCAAAGTGATTGCCGATAGTCTGGACCGGCGCGCCTATTCATCCCGGGAATTTATCTGGGAAATGGGGCGATGGCTGAAGCAGAATTCGGTCAAGAAAAACTCCCTGATTGAGACCTGTTATGACCATAACGTGCCGATTTTTGTTCCGGCCTTTTCAGATTGTTCAGCCGGTTTTGGCCTTGTCAAACATCAAGTAGAACATCCAGAAAACCATATAACCATCGACAGCATAAAAGATTTTCGTGAATTAACGGAAATCAAGATCGCGGCGGGCACCACCGGACTTTTGATGGTGGGCGGCGGCGTTCCAAAGAATTTTGTTCAGGACACGGTGGTCTGCGCGGAGATCCTGGGCAAAGAAGTCGATATGCATAAATACGCCATTCAGATTACCGTGGCCGACGTGCGCGACGGGGCCTGCTCTTCGTCAACGTTGAAGGAAGCGGCCAGTTGGGGGAAAGTGGATACGACTTTCGAACAGATGGTCTTCGCCGAAGCCTCTTCGGTCATTCCGTTACTGGCCTCCGATGCCTATCACCGCGGTGTCTGGAAAGACCGGCCGCGCCGTAATTTCGCGCAGCTATTTACATGACCATCCCGTTCGTCGTCATGCCGCCGGGCGATGGGTTTCTTGGTCTTCCAGAAGAAGACGCGGTAAGCTACGCCGAGGCGAAAGCCGTGGTTGTACCCTTCGGTCTGGAAGCGTCGGTCAGCTATGGCGGCGGAACCGCTGCCGGGCCCGCAGCTATGATCACCGCCAGCCATCAGGTGGAGCTGTTTGACGAGGATTTATGGCGGGAGCCGTTTCGTGATTTTGGTGTCGTCACGTTGGCGCAACCAGACTTTTCGCCAAATGATATTGCGGCGGCGCTGGAGGTCCTGGAGGGATTAAACAGCCAGCTGCTGGAAGACGATAAGTTTCCGATTGTCTTTGGCGGGGAACATTCCATAACGCCCGGCGCCATCCGCCCCTTTCTTGAAAAATACCCAGATTTGATTGTTCTGCATTTTGATGCCCATGCGGATCTGCGCGATGGCTATGAAGGGGAGCATTTCTCCCATGCCGCCGCCATCCGGCGTGTGCTGGATCATCCGACCCTGCCCATCGTCTCTGTCGGCATCCGCAATATCTCGGCGGAAGAAATTCCGTTTCTTGACGCCAACCGTCACCGTATGACAATTCATTGGGGCAAGGATCGAGACAGTTGGAATGTGGACGAGATTGTCGGGCCGCTGAAAGGTCGGCCCGTCTATGTGACCTTTGATCTGGATGGGTTTGATAGTTCTGTCATGCCGGCAACCGGGACGCCGGAACCGGGCGGGTTCTTCTGGAATGACGCCATGGTCATTCTCAAGGCCGCGGCGCAGGCTGGAACCTTTGTCGGGGCGGATATTAATGAACTGGCGCCCATACAGGACTTTCCGGCGCCGGATTTTCTGGCGGCCAAGCTGGCGTATAAAATCCTGTCTTACGGGCTCGCTGGTTAAAGAAAACGGCGAAAAAATGGCCTTTTCGACGGATTTCTGCGGTTATATACATCAAATTTATCTAAAAAAAGCCCTGATTGCGTAGTTTCGCTGCCGCATTTCTTTTGCATATTACCTTTTCAACAAAAAGGGAATGGGCATATGCGGTATCATCAAACGAGAACACAGCATAAAAATATAGTCGGCTTGATCGCATATAAAATCAGCAATTCCTGGCAGCAGATAATCGTCGCAACCGTCGCCTCAACCATCGCAACTTTATGTATTCTGAACGTCGTCATGGCGTCGGAGCGCAACGCGGCTGACATGTCGGCGCTGAAGATGGTGCCGATGGGGGCAGAACAGGTGGGCGAACCCGTCACCGTTTTGCAAGCGGAAATTCTATCGACGGAAATCTCTTCTGTGGTCACCGGGTTTATTGTTCGGACCACGGTGCGCCAGCAATTTAGAAATTCTTCAACTGACTGGATGGAGGGAATGTATCAATTTCCGCTGCCCGATGATGCGGCCGTTGACGAAATGGTGCTGATTATCGGGGAACGGCGGATCGTGTCGGAAATTCAGGAAAAGAAACAAGCGCTTAAAACCTATCAGAAGGCCGCTATTGCCGGTAAAAAAGCAGCGTTGTTAAGCCAGCAACGACCCAATATGTTTTCAACCTCGGTTGCCAATATCGAACCGGGCGGGGATATCGTCGTCGAACTCAGTTTTCAGTCCCTGGCGGCGCAGGATGGGGTTAATTTCAGCTGGCGC
This sequence comes from Sneathiella sp., assembly GCF_036960985.1. Taxonomy (NCBI): domain Bacteria; kingdom Pseudomonadati; phylum Pseudomonadota; class Alphaproteobacteria; order Sneathiellales; family Sneathiellaceae; genus Sneathiella; species Sneathiella sp. The sequence goes on from NZ_JBALWD010000017.1 coordinate 22,788, forward strand.
ATGCCGCAGGCCATCACACCGCGTTACAACTCACCGTCGGCCGCCACCTATATTCAGGATGCCAATGTCACCGCGTCGGACAGTCACTACGATCGCCGCGGCGACCGCAATCCCACTAGCTTTCGTATTCTGATGCAAAAGGCAGATGCCTTGTCGGCATTGGAAAGTCCGTCCCATGACATCGATTTGAGCGAAGGCGATGACAGGGCACGTGTGATTAAGTTGGCCAATGGTGCCTTGCCGGCAGACAAGGATTTCGTCCTGCATTGGCAATATGCCCAAGGCGACGAAGCCTCCACCGTCGTGTTTTTTGAAGACGGGGAGGACGCCCGATATATCCTCGGGATGGTGCTCCCGCCGAAAGCCGCAACGGAAGTCTCCTCGGCGCCGCGCGATATTACTTTCGTCATTGATGTGTCCGGCTCCATGCATGGCTTGTCCATGGAACAGGCGCGCAAGGCCCTGACCAAAGGTCTTGAGCTTTTGGGGCCCAAAGACAGATTTGATATTATTGCCTTTAATGACAAAACCTGGCGGCTGTTCGGGCAAAGCCGGGCGGTGACCGCCGCCAACCTTGCCCAGGCCTATCAGTTTATCGGTGGGTTGCAGGCGGATCGGGGAACCGAGATGTATCCGGCCTTGTCGGCCGCCCTGCTGGATGTCCAGTCTGAAGATTATTTACGGCAGATCATGTTTCTGACAGACGGGGCCGTCTCCAACGAACAGCGGATGTTCGATCTGGTGAAGAAGACCGTTGGTCCGGCGCGACTGTTTACCGTTGGATTGGGCAGTGCGCCCAATGGCTGGTTTATGCGCAAAGCCGCCGAGCAGGGACGCGGGGTGCATTTGCAAGTGAGCAATCTGGCCAATACCCAGTCGGAGCTGGAAAGCCTGTTCTACGATATGTCGGCACCGACTTTACAAAATATCGAGCTGCAATTATCCGAAAGCAGCGATTTTTACCCGCGGCAAATCCCTGATTTATTTGGACAGCGGCCTTTAACATTTGTCGCCCGCCACGATCAAAGCGCTGCGCCGATCCGAATTGCTGCGGTGGGGCCGCAGGGGCAACCCTGGAGCTACGATTTCGAGATGAGCGAGGCGTCAACCGGCAGCGGCATTTCCAAGCTTTGGGCGGGCCGCAAGATCGAATCCCTGACCGATGCGCGCGCGCGCGGAATGAGTGCGGATCTGGTGCGAGAAGCGGTACTTGATGTGTCCCTGACCCATGGGGTCCTCAGTGAATTTACCAGTTTTGTTGCCGTCGATCAGACACCGGTCCGGGTGCGCCAAGATTTCCTCAAGAAAGTGCAGCTTAAAGGTAATCTGCCGCAAGGCACCAGCTGGGAGAAATTCTATGGACCGAAAACAGCGTCTCCCATGATCTGGCAACTTACCTCCGGCTTGGTGTTGCTGATGCTGGCAATCGCGTTGTTCTTTGCCGTCCGTCGGCGGGTAGGGACATGATGGCCAAAGCCGTTGCCCTACTGCTTGTTGCACTGCTGCTGAGTGTTGCAGGATGGCAGCTGGGGCAGGCAGGGTTGATTGCTGGCAAGGCCTGGGCCGCGCCGGTGCTGATCGAATGGTCGTGGGATCATCGCGACGATGACAGCTTGCCTGAAAAACCCTGGCCCTGGGCCGATAGCTATCCTGTTGCCCGTCTGGATGTTGCTGGCGATGACATCACCCGCTTTGTCCTGGCGGGCGATAACATGCGCAATCTGGCCTTTGGACCCGTGATGTCTGAAGTGGCGGCCTCGCAGATTTTATACGGCCATCGGGATACCCATTTCAGGTTTCTGAAAGACCTGAAACCGGGCCAATCCCTGTCGTTTCAAGAAGCTGGTCAGCAGGCGACGAACTGGCAGGTACAGAAGTTAAGCATCCTGTCCGCGGACGCCTTGTCTGTCCCCACCGACACCGGGACACCGGGCCTCCTCCTGGTCACCTGTTACCCCTTCGATGCGGTCAGTACAGAAACTGACCAACGCTATGTCGTCTGGTTAGTCCCTGATGATCAGCGCGCCCTTTAACGGGCGGCGAGCCCATCGTTGCTCATGCGCCAGACGCAAGTATCAATGCGATCCTGTCCAAAGAAGGCTTCGTTGTTATAGGCCAGGGTTGGGACACCCCAATGCCCGGAGGCTTCAAGTGCGGCCTGGTTTTCGCCGACTTTCTGCGTGTAGGTCTCGAACTGGCCCTCGATCAGGCTATCGAGATGGGCCAGATCAAAGCCAGCTCTTTCTGCAGCGCGGGCCAGATGGTCGCCTTCATGCCAGTCTTTCGTGTCGCCATTCCAGATCATTCTAGAAACTTCATCGGTAAACGCCAGGCCATCACCGGTTTCACTGGCGGCGATGCCAAGATGGGTGAGGCGATGAATATGCGGCTGTTCTTTGGGTATTTCTCGCGTGACATTGTTCATGGCGACGGGATCGGGGCTCGGCCAGCTGATCGGCGTGCCGTTCATCTCCCCGACACGCATGATATCTTTAAGCAAATAGGGGATCCACAGGGGGTTGATCGCCGAAAAGAAATCCGGGTTCCGGATTGCAATGGGATAAACCGGCCGGACATTGACGGCCAAATCATATTCACGGCGCAGGTCGACAATACGTCCTGTGGCCAAGTATGAATAGGGGCTTCTGTAGGAATAAAATAAATCGACGTTATGGGTCATGGTTTCCTCCACGCTTCTGTGATTGTTTAGTGACACAATAGAGGCGACGGGTAACAAAGACTACTTTCTTTTCTTTACCGCGATGGATGCGGGCGTCATTGTTTCCCTATTATATTCCTGTGCGAGCGTAATAATTGCGCAATCTTTTTAAGCTAAAGAAATTGATATGGCATTGTTTCATATAATCATTCTTGCACTGGTTCAGGGTATTACGGAATTTCTTCCCATATCCTCCAGCGGGCATTTGTTAATCATCTCCCCGCTGACCGGTTGGCCCGATCAAGGGCAGGTGCTGGATATTGCCGTGCATGTGGGCACATTGTTTGCCGTGATCCTCTATTTCTGGCGGGATATTGTTGAAATCGCCGTTGCGCTTCTCAACCCCCGTCGCTCGGAGTCCGCTCCCGCGCTTCGTTTATTCGGGCATGTCATCGTTGCCAGCATACCTGCTGTCATTGCCGGTGGGCTTTTGTACTTCCTGGTTACTCTTGATTTAAGATCTATCCTGCTGGTGGCGATGACGACGATAATTTTCGGCGTCCTTTTAGGCTGGGCCGATAAAACCTATCCAGTGAACAATTCGCTACGACAGATGAACTATAGAGATGCCTTGATCATCGGCATGTTTCAGATTTTTTCGCTGCTGCCCGGCACCAGCCGATCGGGCGTAACCATGATGGCGGCGCGTATGAGGGGCTTTGACCGGGCGGAGGCTGCGCATTTTTCCATGTTACTGTCTATTCCGACAATCATGGGCGCGGGGACGTTGGGAACGTTAAGCTTGTTGAACGCTGGCAATGCTGATTTCAGTATGGACGCGCTTCTGGCCGCCGGTATAGCATTTGTATTCGCATTAATGGCGATCAGCTTACTAATGAAATGGATCAGCCGTATTGGATTCATGCCTTTTGTGATTTATCGCCTGGCTCTGGGTGCTCTGCTTCTTGGTGTTTATTTCTTAAGTTAGCGTCGTACGCCCTCCATCAAATTTTATAAAAACTTGATAAAATGCTGCGCAAGCACCATGTTTTGTCGAATGGGGTTTGTTAGGGATGGAAAACATTATGTTCAAGTCAAATTCTGCCGGTAAATCAAAAACAGGTCTTCTATGCGGAACTGTTTTGGCCATTAGTGTATTTGCCGCCTCTGCTGCTGCGGCAGAAAAAATCACAGAACTCAAGCACTCTGTCTATGTCGGAGGCTTGTTTCTTGGTAGTATTGATACAGAAATCGGCGAAGAAAATAACAACTATCGCATCGAAAGCGTTGCCAATACCAGCAAGGCGTTTGACTGGGCATTTAAATGGATTGCCAAGGGCAAAACTGTTGGGCTGATCGATCGCGATAAAATTTCACCCTTTCTTCATCGACACGAAAGTACCTGGAATAAAAATGCTCGCTCGGCGACAATGAATTATGATCCATCTGGTGCCGTCACTGTTGAAACGACGGGGAAAGTCTCTTCTGATCCGAATAAATATACGACCATAGATCCCGCCAGCCTGACGAACAGTATTGATCCTATGTCTGCCATGTTACTGGTTTCCAACAGACTGGAAGCCGGGCAAGGCTGCAATGCAGAAGTCCCAGTGTTCGATGGTCGGCGGCGTTACGATGTCAAGCTTACGGAAAAGGACAGCCGGTTGTTCAAACCTTCACGGTATTCAGTATTCGCAGGTGAAGCGATTGGATGCAAAATTGAAATCGTCAAAAAAGGCGGCTTCAAAAAAGGACAAGACAACTATGATCGCATGAACCAGGAAATTGTGGTCTGGGCGGCAGCTCCTGTTGCCGGAGCACGAGTTGTCCCTGTTAGAATGCAAATCACAACTGATTTTGGTGGTATGGAACTTCACCTTGCGAAGTATCATGAAGGCCCCATTCAGTTGGTTAGTAAAAACAGCAAGTAAGCAGACAGCTTCTAGCATTAATCTGAAATCGGCTTTTCGGAAGGGGGTCTGATGCAGCTGACGACGCACTTCACGTTGTATGAACTTGTTAAAAGCCAGACGGCCGTACGTCTGGGTATTCGAAACATCCCTGGCGAACAAGAAATGGGCAATTTAAGATTGGTTGCGGAACATATTCTGCAGCCTATTCGGGATCATTTTGGAATTCCATTTGCGCCAACAAGCGGTTATCGATGCCGCCAATTAAATCGCGCCTTGAAATCGAAGGATACCTCGCAACATATTAAGGGTCAGGCGGTGGACCTGGAAATACCGACAGTCTCTAATCTGGAATTGGCAAGTTGGATAAAAGACACCCTCAAATTTGATCAACTCATTCTTGAGTTTCACACGGCAGGCGAAGAGGCCAGCGGCTGGGTGCATTGTTCGTATGTTGACGAGAACCCGCGTATGGCGGTTTTGAATATGGTGAATGACGATGAAGAACAAGCGGCATTCGCCTAGCTGAATGTCTTTAATCCGCAGAATGCAGATACTTCACACGTATGAAAAGATACCAACAGCTGCTATTAACGGATAAGCAGGAATTGGTAGAGTATATGGGGCAGCAAAATGACAGAAGTACAAACCCGCGGTTGGTTTGGAAGGCGTAAGCGTAGCGTAGTACCGGACGATGTGCCGTCACATAAGTATCTGGACGAGGCCCTCAATCAGAGCAAACGGGAAGGCCTGCAGCTAGCTGTCCGCGCCAGGACTATTTCTCTTGCCGTTATTGGCATTTTCCTGATCTACCTTAATCCTCATTATTCCGTTGTATATTATGAAGTATTGCTGGTTGGATTTGCTCTGATCGGTTGGGCGCAATTGAAGATTGGTCGTGTCGGGCGATCCCGGGCCGAATTGTTGCTTTTGTTCCTTGATCTGGCATTGATGACAGTTGTTCTGGTGGTACCAAACCCGTTTGACCAACGCGAATGGTCAATTGGTATGCAATACCGATTTAACGGATTTTCCTATTTTTATGTTCTTTTGGCTGGTGCAGCGCTGGCGTATTCCTGGCGTACGCTTTTTGCCGTGGCCGGGTATACGGCCATGTTATGGATGGGAGCCTATTTCTGGGCACGCGAACAGCCGTCCAGCATTGATCACCTTAGTGAAAAGATGAAAACCGTATTATCAGACTACCCACATATCCTCGAATTTGTTGATCCAAATAATATACTCATCCAGGCCCGTATTCAGGAAGTTCTGATATTTGCAATTGTCGCCGGCATCATTGCTCTCAACAGTTGGCGTGCAAACCAGTTGCTATTAAGGCAGGCGGATGCCGCTCGGGGCCGTGCAAATCTGGCACGTCATTTCCCCCCTAACATTGTCGATAACCTTGCAGCCCGCGATCAACCCCTTGGAGACGTGCGCGAGCAACCGGTCGCCGTCTTGTTTGCTGATATTGTCGGCTTTACAAAAATGGCGGAAGCGCAAACGCCGGACGCGATTGTCGCATTGCTTCGGGATTTTCATTCCCGCATGGAGGCCTGTGTTTTCGATAACAGTGGTACCTTGGATAAGTTCCTTGGCGACGGTCTGATGGCAACTTTTGGGACGCCGGATACCTCACCCGATGATGCGATGAATGCCCTTCAATGTGCACAATCCATGAACGCTATTATGAAAGAATGGAATGCGGCTCGACAGGAGGCTAACTTGCCGCCCATCAGGTTGTCTGTTGGCATCCATTATGGCGATGTTGTTTTGGGAGATATTGGTTCGGAGCGGCGTCTTGAATATGCGGTTCTGGGGGATGTGGTCAATGTGGCCAGCCGTCTCGAGACATTGACCCGGCCACTCAATGCATCTGTTCTGGTAAGTGATGCTGTGATAAATGCCGCGGGCGGCGCGGAGACTGCTGAAAAGCTTGGATATACAGCAACCGGCCCCCAAGAAATCAGAGGCAGAGAGCAAACTATCAGCGGTTGGCAATTGGCCCGCAATGACGGATGAAATAAATTGTTTTACCGCCTATTTGCCCCATTGCTTTTTTCAATAGTTACGTAGACACTCTGCTCAAATAGTGATTGGGAGTGTCGTATGAAAGCAGCCGTGTGCCGGGCGTTCGGACAGCCGTTGGAGATTGAAGAACTAACCCTTGGGGCCCCACAAGCTGGCGAAGTCAAAGTGACCTTGGCAGCCTGTGCAATTTGTCATTCAGATCTTACATTTATGGACGGTGGATGGGGAGGGCAGCTTCCTCAAATTCTGGGCCACGAAGCTTCAGGTGTTGTCGAAGAACTCGGTGAAGGCGTCGTTAATGTTCAAGTCGGCGATCGGGTGCTAGTGACGTTACTGCGGTCTTGCGGTCATTGCGGGAATTGTGAAAGCGGAGAGCCCTATATTTGCGGAACTTCCTTTCCTATCGATACGGACAGTCGCGTTGAAACGGCGTCGGGCGAAAAGGTTGGCCAGGGGCTCAAAACCGGGGCCTTCGCCGAAGAAGTTGTCGTCAATCAGTCTCAAGTCATTCCGATTCCGGACACCGTACCGATGGACGCGGCGTCCCTTCTTTCGTGTGGTGTGATTACCGGCTTGGGCGCCGTCGTGAACACAGCCAAAGTTGAATATGGCAGTTCTGTCGTCGTGATCGGCTGTGGCGGCGTGGGACTGAATTCTGTACAGGGCGCAACCTTGGTCAATGCCTATCCGATTATAGCGCTGGATCTGGTAGATAGTAAGTTGGAAGCGGCGCAGGATTTCGGCGCCACGCACACCGTCAATCCGCTTGCCAATGACGCGCATGAAAAAGTTATGGAATTGACGTCCGGCCAAGGAGCCAATTACGTCTTTGTCGCTGCGGGAAGCCCAAAGGCATTTGAACAGGGCCTGGATCTTTTGGCATCTTCCGGGACGATGGTGATTGTCGGTATGCCGCCGACAGGGCAAAAAATATCCGTAGAAGCGGGTAACATTGCCGGTGCAGGGCAAAAAATCATCGGGAGTAAGATGGGCTCCACCCGGCTTCGCATAGACATTCCGAAACTCATAACACTCTACGAAAAAGGCCGGCTGAAGCTCGACGAGTTGATAACCGGTCGGTATTCGTTAGAGGATATCAATCAGGCCATTGACGATGTGCGGGCAGACAAAGCGCTTCGAAATGTTATAGTATTTGGTGAGAAATCATGAAAATCACAGACTTGAAAACCTATGTCGTAGGAACGCCGCCGCCGCATTGGGGTGGCCAGTTTTGGGTTCTGCTCAAACTGACGACGGACACTGGAATTGAGGGTATCGGGGAAGCCTATGCGGTGCCCTTTCATCCGGATGTGACAGTCAAAATGATTGAAGATGTATTTGAGCGCCGTGTCGTCGGCAAAAATCCATTTCACATTGAACGCCTGTGGCGACAAGTCTATTCCAGCGGATACACACAGCGACCCGATGTTTCGATGATGGGTGTTCTCAGCGCGTTGGAAATGGCCTGTTGGGATATAATCGGCAAGGAAACCAATAAACCGGTTTACGAACTGCTGGGTGGCCGCGTCCATGAGAAGCTTCGCTCTTATACCTACCTTTATCCAAAAGAGAATGATTCCGTCGACGTATATATCGATCCGGATATGGCGGCGGAGCGGGCGGCGGAAAATGTGGCCCTCGGTTTCACCGGCGTCAAATTTGATCCCGTTGGGCCGTACTCCGCGTTTGATCCGCGACAGCCCTCTTTGGAACGTATGGACATTTCCGAAAAACTGGTGAAAAGGGTGCGCGAAGCCGTTGGCGACAAAGCAGACCTTCTTTTCGGCACCCACGGTCAACTTACAACCTCCGGCGCTATTCGATTGGCCCGCCGTTTGGAAAAATATGATCCCTTATGGTTTGAAGAACCAACACCTCCGGAAAACCCCAATGAAATGGCCAAGCTATCGCGTCAGACAACAATCCCTGTTGCTACCGGCGAAAGGCTCTGCACGAAATATGAATTTCATCGGGTGCTTGAAGCCGGGGCAGCGTCGATTATGCAAATGGCGCTGGGCCGTGTCGGCGGATTGCTGGAGGGCAAGAAAATTGCCAGTCTGGCAGAAGTTTACTATGCGCAAATCGCGCCACATATGTATTGCGGTCCTGTGTCGGCCATGGCGGATATTCAACTCAGCACCTGCACGCCAAATTTCTTGATACAGGAAAGCATCAATACCATGGGCGACTTCCATGCCGAGATCCTGAAAGAACCGATCCAATGGCAGGATGGCTATATTATTCCGCCAACCAAACCGGGCTTGGGTATTGAGCTCAACGAAGATGTCATTGCGGCGCACCCTTTTACAGGTACGGAACTGCATCTTGAAATGGTGGATGATCCCGCGACATTCGGTTAGACGTCGTCAGCCGAAATTCATATCGGCAACAAACGGATTTGTTTGGCGTTCGCGTCCGAATGTGGACATATCGCCATGCCCGGGAACAAACGCAATGTCATCGCCGAGCGGCCACAGTTTTTCACGAATTGAATGGATGAGATCTTCATGGTTGCCGCGCGGAAAATCGGTGCGGCCGATTGAGCCTTGAAACAACACGTCCCCAACTATGGCAATGCGCGCTTTCGGATGAATAAACACCACATGTCCGGGCGTATGGCCAGGGCAATGAACCACGTCAAAGGTTTGATTGCCAACGGTTACTTTGTCGTCATCTTCTAACCAGCGATCCGGTGTAAAAGCGTAAGAGGTGGGAAAGCCATATTTCGCACATTGAACTGGAAGTTGGTCAATCCAGAATTTATCCTCTATATGCGGGCCTTCGATTGGGACACCAAGTTTTTCATGGAGTTCCTGCGTGCCGCCCGCATGATCAAGATGGCCGTGCGTAATGAGTATCTTCTCTATTTCAACGCTTTGATCTTCGGCGGCTTTAAGGATTTGATCGAGATCACCGCCCGGATCGACGACCGCGCCTTTCATGGTTTCTTCGCACCAGATGAGGCTGCAATTTTGCGCAAACGGCGTAACGGGGATAATGACTGCTTTCATTTGCAATCGGATTTAAAGAAAAATCCGTCCTTCCTGACTGGGTTATTCAGAATTTGGGTTGGCGCCGTTATCTTTTCAAGGCGCCAAGTATCCCGCGTTCAAGTGCTTTTACAATTGATCTTCCAACAGTGGAACCAATGGATCTAAGTAAGGATTTGAAAGCTGCTTCGCCGCTGCTTTGTCGGTTGGAGGCGCGTTTTTTCGGTTTGGCTTTTCCTTCTTCCTTTGCCGCTTTTTCAGCTGCTTTTGCGGCATTTTCCGCGCGTTCTTGTAAGATTTCATAGGCGGACTCGTTATCCACCGATTGACCATACTTATCCGCCAAATCACTTTCCGTAATCTCGCTTTTGCGGATGGTCTTTGTCACCGGCCCCAGTTTTGAGGAGGGGGGACGGATCATTGTGCGCTGGACAATGGACGGCTGTCCTTTTGCTTCCAACGTCGAGATCAGGGCTTCACCGACACCAAGGGTGGTTATGACATCCTCCACATCAAAAGCTGGATTTGGGCGATAGGTTTGCGACGCCAGGCGAATGGCTTTTTGCTGCTTTGGTGTGAACGCCCGCAGGGCATGCTGGACACGATTGCCCAGCTGGCCAAGAACGGAATCCGGAATATCCCCGGGGCTTTGAGTAACGAAGAAAACCCCTACGCCCTTGGATCGGATCAGTCGAACGACTTGTTCTATTTTTTCCAGCAGCGCCTTGGGGGCGTCCTTGAACAGCAAATGGGCTTCATCAAAGAAAAACACGAGCTTTGGTCGGTCGGAATCTCCGGCTTCGGGCAATTCCTCAAACAATTCCGATAACATCCATAACAGGAATGTGCCGTATAACCGCGGCGAATTCATCAACTTGTCGGCAGCGAGGATATTTACTTTGCCGCGCCCTTCTGCGTCGGTTCTGATGAAATCCTTCAGATCAAGCGCGGGTTCGCCGAAAAACTGACTGGCGCCTTGATTGTCAAGCCGCAAAAGGGAGCGTTGGATAGCGCCAACGGATTGCGGGGAGACATTTCCGTATTCCGCCGAAATTTCCTTGCGCTGTTCATTCACCGAGCTGAGAAGGGCTCGTAAATCCTTCAAGTCCAGCAACAACAATCCTTGTTCGTCAGCAACTCGAAATGCGATATTCAGAACGCCTTCCTGAGTATCGTTCAGCTCAAGCATGCGGGCCAACATAAGAGGACCGATTTCGGAGACCGTGGTTCGGACAGGATGCCCTTGTTTGCCAAACAGGTCCCAAAAAACCACCGGAAACGCCTGGCCCGAAAACTCGTCTGATAGCCCGATCAAGTCAGCGCGTTTGGTGAGGAACCCTTCCATCTTTGATGGCCGGCACATTCCAGACAGATCGCCTTTTGCATCCGCGAGAAAAACCGGAACGCCCGCGGCGGCGAAACCCTCGGCCAATACTTGAAGAGTCACAGTCTTTCCGGTGCCGGTGGCGCCTGCGACTAACCCATGGCGGTTGCCCCATTTAAGCGGCAGATACTGATTGGAGCCCGTGCCATTATCGCTTTTGCCAATATAAATGGCGTCGTCTACCAAACAATCCATAGCGTTATCACCTATACTTCATAAAATTTGCGGGCCGCCTTATCTTTATACGGTTTATGGAATTTATACAGGTTGTTTGGCCGCCTCAAGCATCCATTCGCGAATGGCCACTAATTTAGGCCGGCTTGATTTGCGTGTGGAAGAAACAAGGTGAAAGGGAAATCCGGATCGGCGAACAATATCAAACGGTTTTACCAGCCGCCCAGCTTTGATATCTTCCTGCACAAGAGCGTCAATACCAATGGCGACACCAAGCCCGTTCATGGCCGCATGTTGCGCCATATTCGCGCTTTCAAACTGCAAGCCTTTACTGGAATCAACACTCTCTAAACCCGCCTTATGAAGCCATCTTGGCCAATCAGTAGGGCGCGGATTCTCATGCAAAAGAACAACATCCTGCAGATCTGTAAGGTTTTTGATTTGCTCTGCTAGTTTCGGACTACAGACAGGATAGGTGTCGACTTCCAATAGCTTGTCAATTTGCATACCTTTAATGGTGGTTCCTTCTGCCAATACCTGAACAGATAAATCGAAATCGTCCCGCTCGTAATCTGCCGGATTTAAGGACGTAATAAGTTGTATGTCTATATCCGGATACTTTTCGTAAAGGCTTGCCCAGCGCGGTATGAGCCAATTTATTGCAAATGTAGGATAGGTGCAGATAGAGAGGGCATTTCGAAGATTCTCGCTTCTTAACCGCACAGACGCTGCCGCAAGTTTTTCAAGCGGCACCGTCACCTCTGAAAGATACTGACGTCCAACGGCTGTAAGTTCGACTTTCTTGTGATGACGATGAAATAGCGTTTTTCCAAGATAATGCTCAAGGCTTTGAATTTGGCGACTGACAGCTCCGGGTGTTACGCCCAGTTCTTCTGCTGCTTGATTGAAACTCAAATAACGACAAGCCGATTCGAAAGCTCTAAGGCCTGATGTAGAGGGGATATGAAGCATATTTCGGTACCTTTGCGTGAGTATTTAGCAATCATATCATGCGGAATATTCGATTGTCTAATGCTCTTCTGTAGAGCAGGGTATAGGTCAACAATTGACCAAGTTCACTGCGCCTACACCGAGGAAAACTAAGATGAATTCTATAAATAAGAAGCAACATTTTGTTCCACAAGAACTGTCGGACTATGTGGCGCCCGATTGCCATGGATTAAATTTCTTCGATGTCGACACCGGGTTACAAGACCTCATGCATTGCTACATGCCTGAGGATCTACGCTCCCATATGGAACCTCATTTTAAAAAACTGGGTCAGATTGCCGGAACGGATCTTGATGATTGGTCCCGCGAGGCTGATCGGCATATACCAAAATTACATACCCGAGATGCCCGTGGCCGCAATGAAGACTGGATCGAATTTCATCCGTCTTATCGCAAAATGGAAGAGGTGGCTCTTGGGCAATTTGGTATTCATTGCATGTCCCGAAAAAGCGGGGTTCTCGGTTGGGAGGGAGTAGTTCCTCCGGTCGCAAAATATATATTTCAATACTTGTTCGGCCAATCTGAGTTTGGCCAACTTTGCCCAATTTCCGCAACGGACAGTACGGCAATGCTGATTAAAAGCTATGCAGATGATAAAACGAAAGACCGCTTTCTCGATCGGATGTTAAGTCAGGATATGAATGAAATCCTGAAAGGCGCCCAGTTCATGACCGAGAAAACAGGCGGGTCAGATGTCTCTAATATCTCTTTGGAAGCACGCGAGGAGAATGGCACCTGGACACTTCACGGAGAAAAATGGTTCTGTTCCTGTGCCGATGGTGATGTGGCACTCTTGCTAGCCCGCCCACAAGGTGCGCCAGAAGGAAATAGTGGCCTGGCTCTTTTTGCTCTGCCTCGTCATCTTGATGATGGCCGCAGAAATTCCTATCGGATTGTCCGCCTAAAAGAAAAACTTGGGTCCAAATCCATGGCCTCCGGCGAAATTATCTTTGATGGGGCCGTTGCTTATCCGCTGGGCGATGTTGGCGCGCATCCAAATGGCGGTCTGAAGATGATGATGGATCAGGTGAATATATCTCGCCTTTCTCATGGTGTTCGGGCGGCGTCAATGATGCGCCGCTGTTTGAATGAAGCCCTGACTGTAGCTAATTACCGAAAAGCCTTCGGCAGCACCTTGATAGAAAAGCCTCTGCTGCGTCGCCAGTTGATGAAATTAATGGTGCCAACAGAACAGGCGCTTTCAATGTTCATGTTTGTTGCTGATAATTTGCACAAAGCGGATGGCGGCGATGAAGCTGCAGCCAAACGGACACGCATTTTAACACCGCTTCTCAAATACCGGACTGCTCGGGATAATGTCCGTGTGGCGACTGGCGCCATGGAAGTTCGAGGCGGCAACGGCTTTATCGAAGACTGGGTTAATCCACGCCTCGTTCGGGATGCGCATTTAGGGGTGTTATGGGAAGGTACGTCGAATATTAATTCGCTGGACGTAACCACGCGTGCCATTGCACGCTTGGGGGCACATGAAGACCTTGGGGAAGAATTAACCGCCCAGTTGGAGGATAATAAATCCATTCCGGGCCAGTATGCAGGACAGTTAAAAGGACTGGTTGATCAGACGGTAAAATTCGCCGAGGAAGTCGCGCGTTCCGGAAAAGAAACACACGCCCGAAAGGCCTCCAGTGCGCTTTACCATGTTACGACTGCGACATTGCTTGCAAACGAAGGAACGAAGTTGGGAGAAATCGGTCGAGACGCTCGAAGACTGCTTCTGTCTCGCATGGTCGTGGATCACAAGTTGAATTCTGCGCAACCGCTTTCCATGGAAAATGATGCCTTCGATACTGCGGCAACAGATGTGCTACTGTCTGATAAATCAATCAAACTTGACGAAGCAAAGGCTATTCTTACTCTATGATCAAGCGTCCTACTTTCCTTGCGAACTCGGAGTTACTATGAATATTGAAGCATCCATTCCCAAAAATGCAGAAAAAAAGGAACTGGAAGATTGGGTGGCAGACGATTGCCACGGACTTAACTTTTTCGATATCGATCAAAGCCTTCAGGATTTGCTAACACTGTATCTTCCGCAAGATCTCCGAGAGCATATGACCCCAATTTATCAGCGACTGGGCAATATCGCGGGTAACCGGTTGGATGATCTGGCCCGGATGTGCGATCGGCATCCACCCGTATTGCATTCCCGAGATGCGCGCGGGCGGAATGAGGACTGGATTGAGTTTCATCCGGCATACCGGGAAATGGAACAACTGGGATATGGAGAATTTGGTATCCACGCCATGTCGCATAAGCCCGGAGTTTTTGGTTGGCCTGAAAAAATTCCACCCATGGCCAAGTATATTTTTCAGTATTTGTTTACGCAGTCTGAATTTGGATTGATGTGTCCTATTTCCGTGACAGATACATCCGCGATGTTGCTTGAACGATATGGGCCGGAAATTGCCAAGGACAAATATCTTGATCTCATGCTCAGTCAGGATATGGAAAGTAGTTATAAAGGTGCTCAGTTTATGACTGAGAAGATCGGAGGATCTGAAGTCGCGAATTTTGCTGTTACGGCGAAACAGGAAGATGGCGAATGGAAGATATACGGCGACAAATGGTTCTGCTCCTGTGCAGATGCGGATGTATGTCTGGTTCTGGCGAGGCCGGAGGGGGCCCCGGACGGAAATTCAGGTCTGGCGATATTTGCGGTTCCAAGGCAGCTTGAGAATGGCCGCCGGAATAAATACCGCATTGTCCGCTTGAAAGACAAAATGGGCACAAAGTCCATGGCCTCTGGCGAGATCGTTTTTGAAGGTGCCTTAGGATACGCCTTTGGCGATGTTGGTGCCAAGCCTAACCCAGGCTTGAAGCAGATGATGGATCAAGTCAGCATGTCTCGGCTGTCTCATGGTGTTCGCGCTGCAGGAATGATGCGTCGCTGCTTGAATGAGGCTCTCGTGACTGCGAAAACAAGAGATGTTTTCGGTGAAGCCATAATTCATAAACCGCTCCTGCGCCGTCAATTGCTTAAACTGATGGTGCCAACGGAGCAGGTACTTTCAATGGTCATGCATGTAGCCAATATTCTTCACAAAGCTGATGCAGGAGATGAAAGCGCTAAGCGACTTAATCGAATTCTTACGCCCCTTTTAAAATTCAGAGCATGCCGAGACAATATTACTGTCGCAACAGGATCACTGGAAGTGCGTGGCGGCAATGGGTTTATTGAGGATTGGGTGAATTCTCGACTAGTTCGTGATGCCCACACTGGGTTGCTCTGGGAAGGGACGTCCAATATTAATGCGTTGGATATTACGACAAGGGCTATCGCAAAAGTTGGTGCGCACGAAGCGCTGGCTGAAGATTTGAAAGACCGTATAGAAACTGCTGAAGGGATACCAGGTCAATATGGTGGTGAGCTAATTGGGTTGATTGATCGGGCGACATCGTTTGCAGAAGACGTAGCGAAGTCTGGTAATGAAACGCTGGCGAGGCAGGCATCAGATGCTCTTTATCATGTAACAACAGCAACATTACTGGCAACGGAAGGGGCGGCGCTTGGAGAAGCCGGTGGTGATGCGCGTCGTCTCTTGCTATCGCGGTTGGTTGTCGACACCAGGTTGCGCTCCCATGACCCGTTAAGTGTTGGTGATAGTGCTTTGAAATAGAAGCCGGCAATCGCCTTTTGCAGGATGCACCTGTATTATTGGCAGATGCTATGGATCTATTAACTCTTTGACGGTTTCCTTGCGTAAAAATAACTAAAAATAAGCGAGGAAAGCGTAAATATCCCGGCTGTGGCAATTTGCCGCTGCTGGGATATTTTTTGCTAGAGGCTATATAAACTGCCAAAAAATTCTCTAATTTGCGAAATTTCTCGGTAGAATTAACCGGTGGCCAAGCCTGCGTCATCTGACCGCATGGAATGTTCTTTAATATGCGGGAATTATTGCCTAACCAGAAGCTACCAATCGCGGCCGATAGGTAATGACCGACAAGGGGAGAAGAGAAAATGGCACTAGAATTGAGAGATCGAGAAACCGGTGTATTTGAGGCTTATGAAGCGAAATCTTACCGCCCGCTAAATCCTGTAGCAAGGGCTCGACCAATTCCCTTATCTCCTTGTAATTGTTGTGCCGCCCATAAAAAGGCGATTTGCGCTTCTTTAGATGGGAAAGAACTCACCCGGTTCAGAAAACTAAGTCAAGTTCGCCTGGTCAAGGCAGGACAGTCAATTTATCGGGAAATGGATCCCGCAAATTATTTATACACCGTTGTTTCAGGTGAAGCGCGGCTTTCGAGTTTACTAAATGATGGACGCCGGCAGGTAACAGATTTCAGGGCCTGTGGCGACAAGCTCGGAGAGCATAATCAAGGCTATTATACTGCCGATGCGGAGGCAATTACTGACACGATTGTCTGCCAAACGCCGCTTCCAGATATTCGGGCTCGTTTAAACGATATGCCGGGCCTGCGTAACTCTTTGATGGATAAGATGGAGTATGAAATAAACCAGATGAGAAGCCACCTTTTGTTGCTGGGCCGGAAGACACCTATTGAGAAGGTTGCGACATTCTTAGTTGAACGCGCTCAGAAGTTTAAAAACGCGAACGGAGATGATAGCGAGATCAGCCTTTCCATGAGTAGGCGTGATATTGCTGATTACCTAGGACTGACAATCGAGACGGTCAGCCGAACGTTGACCACTCTAAAATCAAATGATGTTCTAATAATTCCGTCTTCTGATCGGATATCCGTTCTCGATATGACGGAATTGAAGTGTTTGGCAGGCTTAGAGCCATGACAGATGGGGTGAAGGACAGACTTTCGCAATCTGTTCCCAGATATACGAGTTATCCAACTGCGCCTCATTTCTCTTCCCGCATTGATGCCCGAACGTACCGTCGCTGGTTAGAAGAGCTAAATGCGGATAAACCCCTTTCTATTTATGTGCATGTCCCCTTTTGCCGGAAAATGTGCTGGTATTGTGGGTGCCATACGAAAGTAACGGCGAAGTACGAACCGATAGCCAAATATGTGCGGGCGATGCAGACGGAAATAAAGTTGCTGGCGTCAATTTTACCGGAGAGGTTCTCGATCTCTCATATTCATTGGGGGGGCGGCACACCAACTATTCTTTCGCCTGCCGATTTTAAATCAACTATGCAGCTGTTTGAAGAGTATTTCGATTTCACGGAAAAGGCGGAAAAGGCGATCGAAATAGATCCGCGCACCCTAGATGCTGAAATGATAGATGCGTTGGCAGCGGCGGGAATTAATCGTGCCAGTTTAGGCGTACAAGATTTCAGTTTGGTTGTGCAAGAAGCCATAAATCGCGTTCAACCTTATGAAACGACCAAAGCGGTGACGGAAGATCTCAGAGCAGCCGGCATAACTAACATTAATTTCGATCTGATGTATGGATTGCCACTGCAGAACGAAACGGACGTGCGGCGCACCGTAGATTTGGCCCATAGCCTGAGGCCCGATCGCATAGCTCTATTTGGTTATGCGCATGTTCCGTGGATGAAAAGCCACATGAAAATGATCCGGGATCAGGATCTGCCTGATGGCCCAGCACGATTGACACAAGCCAACTCCGCATCTGATCGTCTAGCTGAGCTTGGGTATCGAAAAATTGGTTTGGATCATTTCGCGGCGGAACATGACGAACTGGCAGTTAGCCATAACCAAGGTAAACTGAGCCGTAATTTCCAAGGATATACAACGGACAATGCGGAGACTTTACTGGGTATAGGCGCTTCCTCGATTGGAAGTTTACCGCGCGGTTATGTCCAGAATACCGTTCCTATGCGCAGCTACGAAGAGTTTATGCAAAAGGGTGAATTGGCTGTTATCAAAGGCATAGAACTTAGTCTCGATGATAAAATTCGGCGGCATATAATTGAAAGATTGATGTGCGATCTTGAAGTAAATTTGAATAGCGCACGTGGCCTGTTTCCAATACAAATTTCGGATTTTCAACCAGAGTTGACAGCTCTCGTAGAACTTGAGCAAGAGGGTTTAGTTGAGAACAAGCTTGGTCATTTGGTGGTAACGAATAAGGGGCGTCCGTTCGTGCGATCTATTTGTGCCGTGTTTGACAAATATTTAAATCAAGGCTTGGCGCAGCACTCAAAAGCGGTTTAAATTAAAGTTAAGTTATGTGCGAAAAACGGCTTGGGGGAGTTTGTTGGTTGGCTATTGATCTTAATCAATGCAGGCTCGATACGTCGCGATAAAGTGGGGATGCTGGGGTTCGTCGCAAAGAAGTTCCTGAGGCGCAAAATTTCAGAACCCGAGAAAATTAACGAAGAAGACGGAACTCGACATGAATCTGTTATGGCTAGGCTTTACAATTATTGGGGCTTTAATTGGGATCTTGCTGTCGGCCAAGGCCGTTGATCCGGCAATGATGATCCATGGGATGCTCTTTTCCATCGCCAGCGTCATTAGCGCTTTTGCTCTTATTTCGCGGCATTATAGTTCGCTCAATATTCCCGTATTGACCAATGGAAATGGGCAGGTCGATTATAATATCGATATTGTAAAAGCAGGACTTATTGCCTCTACAGTCTGGGGGATCGTGGGTTTTTCCGTCGGCCTTATTATTGCGTTACAGCTGGCTTTTCCAGTTCTGAATTTCGATTTACCCTGGACAAATTTTGGTCGGTTGCGGCCACTTCATACGTCGGCCGTTGTGTTCGCTTTTGGCGGAAACGTGCTGATTATGACATCGTTCCACGTCGTGCAGCGAACGTGTCGCGCTCGCTTAGCTGGAACAATGGCTCCATGGTTTGTTTTTTGGGGCTATCAGTTGTTTATTGTTTTGGCAGCAACGGGTTATCTTTTGGGTGTGACGCAGTCCAAGGAATATGCCGAGCCTGAGTGGTATGTGGACATTTGGCTAACGTTAGTCTGGGTCGTTTATCTGTTTGTTTTCCTTGCGACCCTCTGGAAACGAAAAGAAAAGCATATTTATGTTGCGAACTGGTTCTACTTGGCTTTCATTGTTACGGTAGCGATGCTCCATATCGTCAATAACCTGTCCATGCCCGTGAGTTTTACTGGGGTGAAAAGCTACTCCTTATTCGCCGGTGTTCAAAGCGCATTGACACAATGGTGGTACGGACATAATGCCGTTGGCTTTTTCCTGACGGCCGGTTTCCTCGGGATTATGTATTACTTCATCCCTAAACGCGTTAATCGGCCTGTCTATTCCTATCGCCTATCAATCATTCATTTCTGGTCGTTGATCTTCTTGTATATTTGGGCTGGACCTCATCACCTGCATTATACGGCTTTGCCAGATTGGGCGCAGACTTTAGGCATGACATTCTCAATTATGCTGTGGATGCCCTCATGGGGCGGCATGATTAACGGCCTGATGACGTTGTCTGGAGCCTGGGATAAATTGCGCACCGATCCGGTCGTTCGCTTCTTGGTGACGTCTGTTGCCTTCTATGGCATGAGCACATTTGAAGGGCCTCTGATGTCGATTAAAGCGGTAAATGCGCTCAGCCATTACACCGACTGGACCATCGGCCATGTACATTCCGGAGCTCTCGGTTGGGTCGCATATATAAGTTTCGGCGCAATGTATTTCCTAGTCCCTGTATTGTGGAAACGAAAAACACTTTATTCTGATATGCTGGTTAATCTTCATTTTTGGATTTCTACTCTTGGCATCGTGTTGTATATCACGGCGATGTGGGTATCCGGCATTTTGCAAGGCCTAATGTGGCGCGCATATGACAGTTTTGGTTTCTTAGAGTATTCGTTCAGCGAATCCGTTGAAGCAATGCATCCTTTTTATGTGATCCGTGCGTTGGGCGGCGTGTTGTTCGTAATCGGGTCGCTGATTATGGCTTACAATTTATGGCGGACTATTCGTGGTGATGTCCGTCAAAAGGAAGTTGGCGCTTTGGTCCTTAACGCAGAATATGTTGGGGCGAGGTAAGCAGTATGTTCAGTCATAAAGTAATTGAGAAAAACTCGATCCTTTTGGTAGTCCTCTCGCTTTTCGTCGTCTCTATTGGTGGGATTATTGAAATCGCGCCTCTATTTTACCTTGAGAGTACAATCGAAAAAGTGAAAGGGATGCGACCTTACAGTCCGTTGGAATTGGCGGGGCGCGACATCTATATTCGTGAAGGTTGTTATAATTGCCACAGCCAAATGATTCGTCCTTTGCGAGATGAGGCGGAGCGATATGGTCATTATTCCCTTGCTGCAGAAAGCATGTATGACCATCCGTTCCAATGGGGCTCCAAGCGGACGGGGCCGGACCTCGCTCGGGTTGGTGGGCGGTATTCAGATGAGTGGCATACAACCCACATGAATAATCCACGGGACGTAGTTCCAGAGTCGATCATGCCCGGTTATCCTTTTCTTGCGAAAACAACTCTGGATATTCCGGATATAAAGGCGAACCTCGTTGCCAACAAAATGGTTGGAGTTCCCTATACCGACGAAATGTTGGAGCAAGCGGCTGCGGATTTAAGAACACAAGTGGATCCAGATGCCGATGACGTTGACGGTTTGTTGGAGCGATATCCAAAGGCCCAAGTACGTGACTTCGATGGTAACCCTGCAATGTTATCTGAGTTGGATGCAATGATTGCATATTTGCAAATGATGGGAACACTTGTTGATTTCACGTCTTATGACGCTGACGCCAACAAGAGGTAGGAGGACAGATGGATTATAATTCGGTTTCCGCCTTTTCGCAGAGTTACGGTCTGCTGTATCTATTCGGCATGTTTCTTATCGTCGTTGGTTACGCGCTTTGGCCGCGAAACAAGGAGAAATTTGACGAAGCTGCCCAGATCCCGCTTGAGGAAGATTAAACATGTCCGACAATTCCAACAACGTAGAGAAAGACGAGTTCTCCGGTACTGAGACGACGGGGCACGAATGGGATGGTATCAAAGAGCTCGATACACCGATGCCCCGTTGGTGGTTGTGGACGATGTATGCCACGATCGTTTGGTCAATCGGCTACTGGATCGTTATGCCAGCTTGGCCATTGGTAACTGATTACACAAGAGGAATGATTGGTTATTCATCCCGTGGCCTGTTGGAGCAGGAATTGGCTGCTGCTGCTGACGCTCATTCTGTTGATCGTGCTGCGCTAGTCACCATGGAGCTCAGTAACGTTAAATCCGACCAGCAAACCTACCAATTTGCGCTTTCTGGTGGAAAATCTGCGTTTGCTGTCAATTGCTCGCAATGCCATGGATCTGGGGCGCAAGGTGCACCAGGATTTCCAAACTTGAATGATGATGACTGGCTATGGGGTGGCAGCGTCGATCAAATTTATGAAACGATTAAGTACGGGATCCGATCGGACCACGAGGACACCCGAATAGGGGATATGCCGGCTTTTTTGGATGATGAATTATTGGAAAAAGATCAGATTAGCGATGTGGCGGATTACATATTGTCATTGTCGCAAAGCAGTCAGAACGAAGAAGCTGTCATGCGTGGCAAGGAAGTTTACGTGGAAAACTGTGCGTCGTGCCATGGGGACAACGCCAAAGGATTACGCGAATTTGGAGCGCCAAATTTGACTGACGCAATCTGGTTCTATGGCGGAGACAAAGCAACTATCGTTAGAACAATCTCGAAGGGCCGCGCAAATGTAATGCCGGCGTGGGCAAATCGTTTGGACGATGTAACCATACGTCAAATGACATTGTTTGTGCATTCCCTGGGGGGCGGGGAGTAATTTCTGTTTAACCAATCCGTCTTGGAGATGAGCTTTTGGTTGAGAGCGCCGTAGAGAATGTAGATGTTCGTCCGGTTAATAAAAAAGAAAACCGGGCGCTATTTGAAAGACGCGAGAAAATCCAGCCCAAAAAGGCACGGGGTGATTTTCGGCGATTGAAGTGGATCATCATGGCGGTGACCTTGTCGATCTACTATGTCACGCCGTGGATCCGTTGGGATCGTGGGGAAGGGGCGCCAGACCAAGCTGTTCTGGTAGACTTCGCTACAGAGCGTTTCTATTTTTTCTTCATCGAGTTATGGCCGCAGGAAGTTTATTACATAACCGGCCTTCTTATCATCGCCGCCGTGTCGTTGTTCTTGGTGACGGCATTGTTTGGTAGGGCATGGTGCGGATATTCTTGCCCGCAAACGGTCTGGACAGATTTGTTTATATTTGTCGAGCGATCTATCGAAGGGGATCGAAACGCAAGGCTAAAGCTCGACAAGGCACCGATGTCGATATCGAAATTGACGAAGCGTGTCACCAAGCATTCCATATGGTTGCTGATCGGCGTGCTTACGGGCGGCGCTTGGGTGTTCTACTTTGCAGATGCCCCGTCTCTTATTGTTGATCTATTCACGCTTGAGGCGGCCGTTATTGCCTATGCCAGTGTCGCCACGCTGACGGCCACAACCTATATCTTTGGTGGATTAATGCGGGAGCAAGTCTGCACATATATGTGCCCATGGCCGCGAATTCAGGGCGCAATGGTTGGAGATGAATCTTTGACCGTGACCTATCACGGCGCGCGTGGAGAGCCCCGTGGTCCACACAAAAAAGGCCAATCCTGGGAAAACAGTGGCCATTGTATCGATTGTAATCAATGTGTTGCGGTTTGCCCGATGGGAATAGATATTCGCGATGGCCTGCAAATGGAATGCATTACATGCGCGCTATGTATCGACGCCTGTAACGATGTCATGGATAAAGTTGATTTACCAAGGGGATTGATCAGCTACGATACCTATGCCGGGCAATTTGATGGGACCCCGGACAAGAAGCTCAAAGTGCGTCTAATTCGACCCAGAACGATTGCATATGCCTTAATTTTGGCGTTTGTTGGCGCGATTATGCTGTTCACCTTATTGAATCGCTCCATTCTTGACGTTAACGTCATACGAGATCGAAATCCATTATTTGTCACGTTGTCGGACGGATCCATAAGAAATGGGTATACGGTCAAAATACTTAATAAGTTGCACGCGGTGCGAAAATACCATGTGGAAGTATCGGGCCCTGCTGGGCTGCAGAGCTGGTTCCAAAAAGAAGGCCCTAAAGATCATACAATGATCGTTACAGTTCCGGGCGATTCCGTATCCAGTGTAAAGCTGTTTGTCTCAATACCGTCGGCAAATATTGAAAGTAAAAGTAGTGATCTTAACGTCACCGTTGTTGACCGTGAAACCGGTGAAACAGACACTCAGGGTACGAGTTTCAAAGGGCCGGAGAAATGAGTACGCAAGTGGTGGGTAAAAAATTGACTGGACGACATGTTGCTTTCATGCTTGCAGCCTTTTTCGGATTGATGTTCGCCGTAAATGGGATTTTCGTTTATTTTGCGTTGAATAGTTTTTCCGGTGTAAGCGTGTCGGATGCCTATCGCCGCGGTCTCGCGTATAATGAGGAACTTCAGGCGAAAGAAGAGCAGAATGCGCGGGGATGGCAGCATTCGCTGGAATTTGAGCAGTTAGGCGATGATACGGGAATTATACGATTAAGATTACTTGATCCGGATAAGCAACCGATAGAAAACTTGTCAATCTTGGGCACTCTCCGTCGTCCAGTTATTGAAGAAGCAGACAAGCCGATTATGTTTGTTTATGCCGACCAATTATATATTACCGATCTTTCTGGTCTTGAAAAAGGCCAATGGGACATAACCATTCAAGTACAAGGTGGAGGGTATGCCGTGCCTTACCGGTTGGACAAAAGAATATGGGTGAAATAGCGCGCAAAACCACAGACGACCCGCTGCCGTCTCGTGAGCATGACATTGGCGGAGACTGCTGTGCTGGCGGTGCAGCAGCCCTTGCCGAAATAGGGACACAACAAGAAAACTATCGTGATTTTGTTGATTCAGACCCGGCTGCTTTTGTGGCGCATGATCAAGATAGCAATGCAATGCTGTATTTGCTTGTCGAGAATATGCATTGCGCCAATTGTATAAAGAATATTGAGGAGACCCTGCAATCTAACCCTGCGGTAATTGATGCACGTGTCAATTTTTCCACTCGCCGACTTTTTGTCCGCTGGCATGAAGACAGAGCAATTGCGGGAGATATACTGCGTCCTGTAATTTCCATGGGGTATCCGCTTACACCATATAATCCAGACCTCATTCAAGCTGCCTCAGCAGCAGAAGATCGCCAGCTCCTGAAAGCACTGGCCGTTGCAGGTTTTGCAGCCGCGAATGTCATGCTTTTATCGGTTTCGGTGTGGGCCGGATTTTTTTCTGAAGACATGGGGGGCGCTACTCGGAGCTTCCTGCATTGGATATCTGCGATGATCGCCTTGCCGGCAGTCGCTTATGCTGGGCAACCGTTTTTTAAATCCGCGTCGGGGGCCCTTAAAAACGGCCGTCTCAATATGGATGTACCTATTTCTCTCGCGGTATTACTGGCGTCGGCAATGAGTCTGTCAGAAACTATCCAAGGAGGGGAGCACACTTACTTTGATGCTTCTGTCACCTTGCTTTTCTTTCTGCTCATTGGACGGTATCTGGATAGGGCGGCGCGGAATAAAGCAAGATCGGCTGCAGAACGGCTTCTTCTGTTAAAATCTGTGGCAGCCACCGTCATAAACGCGGATGGGACGCAGCAAACCATTCCTGCAGATGCTGTGATGCCTGGACATTTGGTACAGATAACTGTTGGCGAACGTCTGCCTGTGGATGGCGTTGTCTCCTCGGGTCGATCAGAATTGGATATCAGCCTAGTCACAGGAGAGAGCCTACCAGTGTTTGTAACGACGGGTGACGAAGTCTTTGCCGGAACCATGAATTTGCAGGGCCCGCTTGAAGTTACGGCGACCAAAACAGGCGATAATACTCTCCTCGGCGATATCGTCCGGCTTATGGAAGCCGCGGAACAAGGGCGAGCAAAATATGTCCGGCTGGCAGACCGTATCGCGGAAATCTATGCACCAACGGTTCATATCCTCGCTGCGCTCACATTTGCCGGCTGGTGGTTCTTCGGTGCCAACTGGCAGGTTGCCCTCCTTCAGGCTGTTGCAGTGCTGATTATTACCTGTCCCTGTGCTTTGGGATTGGCAGTCCCCGTGGTTCAGGTTGTCGCTAGCGGTCGTTTGTTGGGCAAAGGAATTTTAGTTAAATCGGCAGATGGACTGGAGCGCCTTGCTCAGATTGATACTGTTGTATTTGATAAGACAGGCACGCTGACTGAGGGGCGGTTAGAACTCCAGAACCAATCTGAAATATCTGAAGAAGATTTGGATTTGGCGGCGTCTATTGCGCGGGCAAGCCGCCATCCCTTAGCGCTTGCTATCAGTCGTCACAGACAAGTAACTGTAAAACCGTTTGACGTTCAGGAATTGCCGGGTGAAGGCCTAACGGCAATTGTCGACGGCACTGAGATGAAGCTCGGCAATAGATTCTGGACTGGTGCAATCGCAAACGAGAATTTGGAAGAGGCAGCGGGGCCTGAACTGTGGTTGGCTGTCGCCGGTAAAGAACCGGTACAGTTTCGATTTTTGGATCAAGTGCGACCCGCTGCTCGACAAACCATTCAGAGGTTAGTGAGACAGGGGTACCGTGTCGAAATTATTTCCGGTGATAGAGCTGCTGTCGTTGAGCAGATAGCCAGTGAGCTCGGGATTGAAAATTGGAAGGCGCAACAGAAACCAGAAGACAAAGTTGCTCGGCTAGAGGCCTTGAGGGAAGCTGGTCGGAAGGTTGTGATGATTGGCGACGGACTTAATGATGCCCCGGCGTTGGCGGCGGCACATGTTTCCATATCTCCCTCAACGGCGGCGGATATTAGCCAGACGGCTGCTGATTTTGTGTTCCAAGGGCGAAGCCTAGCCGCTGTTTTCGAAACGATAAAAGTGGCAAAATTTGCGCATCGACTTGTTGTTCAGAATTTCTCACTAGCTTTCCTATATAATGCCATTGCAGTTCCGCTGGCCGTCGCAGGCTTTGTCACACCGTTGTTTGCGGCAATTGCAATGTCAGCTTCCTCACTTGCCGTATGTTTGAATTCCTTAAGGTTGCGGCTTGAACGTAATGGAGGAACAAGATGAATGTGCTTGTTTATTTAATTCCAGCGGCATTATTCCTGGGAGGGCTTGGCCTTCTGGCATTTTTATGGAGTTTAAAAAATGGTCAGTATGAGGACATGGAGGGGGCGGCCAATCGGATCCTTATCGATGACAAGGATCCGGACGACCCACCGACACAGACTTGAGGCGCTCTTAAGGGTTTGCGTTAACTACATTTCCCGCATTGTCATAGCGCGGGCCTCTAATTACTTCATTGCCCTCGCACGGATGCCGCGGGATGTTAAGTGATATAATCAACGAAAGTAATGCCATGCCGGCGCCTGCCAAAAATACGCTGGCTGGTGATATGAGCCATAAAAGTCCAAATAGAACAGGTATCACAACCGCGGCAATGTGATTGATCGTAAAACTCACTCCGGCGGTTGCTGCCATGTCTTTTGGGTCCGCAATTTTCTGAAAGTAGCTCTTTATTCCAATAGCAAAGGCGAAGAATAAATGATCCAGAACATAAAGGCCGGCCGCCATCGTTGCATTTTGGACGAAAGCGTAAGCTGCAAAAATCAGCACTAGTCCTGTATATTCGAATACGAGTGCTTTTCGCTCTCCCCAATGGGCAACGAGGCGACCAATGCGAGGTGCGAGAAAGATATTGATAGCATGGTTGATCAGATACAAAAGAGTGATTGTCGCAACATCATATCCAAATTTTTCAACCATCATAAAGCCAGCAAAGACGATAAAAATTTGTCGCCGTGCTCCAGCCAAGAAAGTCAGAGCGTAATACAGCCAATAACGCTTGCGCAGTATGATTTTCTTTGACTGTGGCACGGCGACTTTAAACTGTGGAAAGAAAGCCCACGCACCCAAGGTGATAAAGACTGTGATCGCACCGCCAACGGCATAAATAACGGCATAGTCCAGATCAAGAAATTTGGTGCCGAGGAAAATTACGCCATAAGCGATAAGCGCTGCAAATGCCTGTGCAGATATTTGTCGGCCCAGGGCAAGCGGTGTGTGTTCCTTGGAGATGAGTTGCAAGGTGAGCGATTGCTTTATTGCTTCCCCGTAATGGAACCCGATGGACATGAGCACGGTGGTGAAATAGAGGCCATATTCATACGGAAAAAAGCCGGTTATTGCGACGCCAATGCCAAATACCAGCAACGAAATCATCAATAACCGTTGTTCGGCAATGATGAGCAAGACGAAGATGACGGTAAAAGCCAAAAACCCGGGTATCTCTCTAAGCGATTGTAATATTCCGATTTCTCGGCCTGAAAATTCAGCGGCATCAACAGCAAAGTTATTGAGCAAGGCCATCCAGACGGCGAAGCCGACGGACCAGCCAGCGGCTACAGTCATCAACATGATCTCTGGCGTGCGCCATTTTTGAAAACTACTCATTCTTCCTCAATCCAAGTAAATCTATCAATTGCCTTACTATACGAGCTCCAGAATCCGTAATCTTTCGCGATTAAGCCAAAAAATACCGAGATACGGACAAACTATATTGAGCGGCATAGATTTATAATGATGGTTGCCGAAATAGTATTTCCGGAATGCTGGCGATTTTCGAGTGAGCCTGCTACTATTTGTCTTCAACTTCATCTACGGCGAAATTTACATCATGGCTATTTGGGGAAAAATTCTTGGCGGAGCAGCCGGACTGTTAGTCGGTGGGCCTTTGGGTGCCCTAGTAGGCGGTTTAGCCGGGCATGCTGTCGATAAAATCCGCCAAGCTGGCGAAGAACATGACGGCGAGACAGGAACGCATCACGTCAAACAGGTGGCATTTACCATCGCGGTAATTGCCCTTGGTGCAAAAATGGCTAAGGCAGATGGCGTGGTCACCAGAGAAGAAATAGATGTCTTCAAGCGGGTTTTTCGAATTCCAGCCAATGAAGAGAAAAACGTTGGCCGGGTCTTTAATATGGCTCGTAAAGATACGGCCGGATATGAAGAATATGCTGCTCAGGTGGAGCGGATGTTCCGTGATACGCCACAAATGATGGAAGACTTGCTGCACGGTTTGTTTTCCATTGCCATGGCAGATGGTGTTCTTCACCCGGATGAGGATATTTATCTGCAAAATGTTGCCGGGATCTTTGGCTTCAACGAGGCAGCGTATGCGCGCATAAAAAGTTATCATGCAAAAGATGGAGAAAGTGATCCTTATCAAATATTGGGCGTGTCGGCAGATATTTCCAATGAGGAGCTGAAGAAAGTACATCGGCAATTAATTCTTGAAAACCATCCGGACAAAGTTATGGCCCAAGGATTGCCTCAGGAGTTTGTAGATGTGGCGAACGATAAATTGGCGAAGATCAATGCAGCGTATGACGAAGTCTCTAAAATTCGAGGCTTGTAAGATCGGAAATAAATTTGAAAAACAAAGATCTTGCGCTCATTTTGCTGGTCAATTTTTTGTGGGCATCTAACTTCCTAGCTGCAAAAATTGGAATGGAGGAGTTTCCACCGTTATTCTTTACGGCGTTGAGGTTTGCCATGGTGATCGTTGTTATGGTGCCCTTTATCTCAATACCCCACGGCTATTGGCGTAAATTGTTGATTGTCGGTTTATTGATGGGTGTTTTGCACTACTCCCTAATGTTTTGGGGGTTATCCATCGCACCGGATATTTCTCCGGTGGCGATTGTTAACCAGACTTTCGTGCCTTTTTCCGCGTTGATGGCTGTCATTTTTCTTAAAGAACGCCTGGGATGGCGACGGTGGACAGCCATTGTTATGGCTTTCGCGGGCGTGATGGTAATTGGTTTCGATCCGATAATTTTTAGTAGTTTTCTCTCGCCTGCGTTAGTTGCCATCGCATCGTTTTTCTTATCCGTCAATTTGGTTATCGTTCGAACTATGCCGGGAATTGGTGCGCTTAATTTGACGTTTTGGACAGCCGCCATAGCGTTTGTACCCATACTTTGCCTATCCTTTATTTTTGAATCAGGGCAGGTGAACGCACTTCAATCCGCGGGTTGGGAAGAATGGTCGGCGGTAGCCTTTTCTGCAATCGGCGCAACAGTAATCGGCCATGGACTCGGGAATTACCTGATAAAATTCTACCCTGTCAGCACCATTGCACCTTATTATCTTTTGGTGCCGGTTTTTGCCATAATTTTGGGAGTAGTATTCTGGGGAGATCAGATCACCATAGAGTTAGTGATTGGCGGAGCAATGGTTATGAGCGGGGTAACAATCATTACATTTCGCTCCAACAAACAGAAGGCTGTAGAGGGCATTGACGGTGCGTGAAAAAGTAATTTGGCAACCTTCTCCGAATTTTGATGATAGGGGGGAGGGTGTGCCTACCGATATGCTCGTATTGCATTACACAGGTATGGAAACAGGAACGGCTGCCCTTGCTCGATTGACGGAAGAAGTTTCTCAGGTAAGCGCCCATTATTTTATCGAAGAAGATGGAACTATTTTTCAACTTGTTGAAGAGAATAAGCGCGCCTGGCATGCTGGCGTTTCTTCATGGCGAGGCGAAGCCAATATAAACGCCCGCTCTATAGGTGTAGAAATTGTCAATCCCGGTCATGAACTTGGCTACAGGACTTTCTCCGATAATCAAATGGCAAGCGTCAGTGAGTTGTCAAAAGATATCGTACAGCGGCATGGTATCCTGCCAACGCATGTTGTTGGTCATTCAGATATTGCACCGGCGCGAAAGCAGGATCCGGGTGAGTTGTTCGCATGGGACAAGCTGGCTGCAATTGGCATCGGACTATGGTTTCCGCAAGGCTGGGCAGCGGATTTGACTTTGTCATCATTGTCTGTTGGTGACGGTGGACGCCCGGTTCAAAGGCTTCGGGGGTTTCTTCGTGGTATAGGGTATACTGTTGCTGACATTGACATGTTTGATGAAGAGCTAGTCGCGGTCCTTAAGGCTTTTCAACGTCATTGGCGCCCAGATCTAATCGATGGCGTTGCTGATAGCGTAACCCAATCAGCGGCTGAGGAAATTTTTAACAAGTCTGTCCGCTTGACACCATCGAAAACGCAGCTTACCTAAGAGCCATCAGATGGCTGGATGATCGCCGCTTGCGAAAGTAAGGGGAGGAAAGTCCGGGCTCCACGGAAATGCGATGCCGGTTAATGGCCGGCGGGGGTGACCCCAGGGAAAGTGCCACAGAAAGTAAACCGCCTGACTTTATTGACGGGTAAGGGTGAAAGGGTGCGGTAAGAGCGCACCGCGCGGCTGGCAACAGAAGCGGCACGGTAAACCCCATCGGGAGCAAAACCAAATAGGGGCGTCCGGCACAGGGTATTCTCGTGTGCAGGCTGGTTTTCCGAGCTGACGTCCGGGTTGGTTGCTTGAGGTGCTTGGTAACAGGTACCCTAGATGAATGATTATCCCCTGTTTTCAGGGACAGAACCCGGCTTATAGGCCATCTGCCTTATTTAAGTTCGTTTGTTGGTATTAAACAGTGTGACAATCGAAATTGCCACGTATGCTGGACAAAGGTTCTGGGGGCGCGTACTAATTTCTAAAATTGACAAATAACTCGCGGAAAGGATGAAATTAAACAATTGACCACCTTAATTTCATTACTTTTAGCAACCTCTTTGGTATTTTTTAACTCCTCTCCAGCCTTTGCCGCAGCGACAGAGATGCCACCGCTAGTGTATGATATTGGCATTAGTATTTTTGTTGCGAGTATTCTTGCGATTGTCTTTGTTCGCCTCAAAATTCCAAGTATTGCTGCGTTTCTTCTGAGCGGCATATTGATTGGTCCGATTGGTTTGAAGCTGATCACACATCCGGAGAATATAGATACAATTGCGGAGCTTGGTTTTATCTTGCTTCTTTTCATGATCGGCATGGAAATCGACTTGCGCCGGATGCTGCGCAGCGGAAAAATGATCATCATTACCGGATTTTTGCAATACCCAATAAGCGTGCTTTTTGGTTTTGTTGTTGTTAAGGGGCTTCTCTGGCTTGGACTTTCGACTGGGCTGACCGGGACTTATGACGCTTTGTATTTTGGCATCTTTATCGCCGGCTCTTCTACGCTCTTGGTGATTAAATTATTTCAAGAAAAGTATGAGCTTGATACAGAACCTGGCCGTATTGCTCTGGGAATTCTGGTCTTTCAGGATTTTTGGGCAATCATTGTTATTATTATGCAGCCGACATTTACGAATCCAGAGCTTGTCCCGGCCTTGATGTCCTGCCTTGGGATCGTCATTTTAAGTATACTTTCATATAGTTTGGCGAAAAGCTTGGTTCCAATTGTGTTTAAGTGGCTAGCGAAGGAGCCGCAACTTATTCTCGTTGGGGCCATTGGTTGGTGTTTCACCATTGTTTTTATCGGCGGTGGTTTAGATTACGTCGGTGTATATATTTTCGGTGAAAGTTCAGTCATGTCCGTTGCAACGGGGATGAGTGCGCTGATCGCTGGTATGACCATTGCAACCTTGCCATATAGCAGGGAAATAGTTGCGAAAGTTGGGATCGTTAGAGATTTCTTTATCACCTTGTTCTTTGTCGGGTTAGGGATGAGTATCCCGCCTGTTACTGGCATGAGTGTCATAGTTATTGCAATTGCATTGGCCTTTTTTGCCTTGCTAAGCCGCCAATTGATCTTCTTTCCCCTGCTTTATTTTACCGGTGGAGATCAACGGCATGCGGAAGTCGCTTCCATACGGTTAGCACAGCTGTCAGAATTTGGACTGGTCATCGCGTATCTCGGTTCGCAATATGGACATATCTCGGACGAATTCGCCAGTGCGATTATTTTCGGGTTTATTATTACTGCCTTATTGACACCACCACTTTATAAGCATGCCTATGATATTCACCGGTTCATTGCGCCGTTTTTACAAAAATGCGGATTTAAAGAGCCAGACGAAGGGCTTGATGAGACGGTAAAGGAATATGATCTTGTGTTACTTGGTTTCCACCGGGTAGCATCCTCTTTGCTCCATGAGATCGCGAAGCATAAGCCTGAATTGGTTTCTCGGATTTTAGTGATTGATTTTAATGTTCAGCTTCATGCGGCCATTCGTAAGCTAGGCGCAAATGTTCGCTATGGGGATTTGTCAAACGACGATACCTTGATGCATGCTGGTATTGATAAAGCGAAGGTTATCGTTGCCACAATACCTGATGACATACTTCGGGGGACGAGTAATCAGAAACTTGTGCAAACCGTCCGGAATATGAACACGAGTGCTATTGTAATTGCCAATGCAGAAGAACTTTCTTCAGCTAAGGATGTGTATGCTTCGGGAGCTGATTATGTATATATGGGGCGGATTAATACGGCGCGTTCATTAGAAGAAATCATAACCAGGACCATGGAAGGCTCCATCAAAGATTATCGCCTGGAACAAGAAGAGCTATATGGCGCTCATCATGAGCGAACCGAAATTCTGAAATAGCTTTTTCCGCTTTTTCTCCGACTTCAAGTTGGTTTGCGGGAGATTCGCAGAATTATTATATATATATGAAAATTATGATGTTTGTGGTTTCTCATCCGACGGTTGAGAGGGTTGAGTTCCCAACGGAACGTAAAACCCTGCACTAGTCTTCTTGCAATTTTGCTGAATTAGTTAATATAGAACAAAAAGAGAACAAATAAAAATATTGTATTGAAATCAATAGTTAGAATTCTCATGATTGTCTTCAAGTAACCGCAGAATAATCTTTCTAATCGTTTTTTGAAACCCTTCAAAGAATACTTGAAACCCACGATTTTCCGGCGTATTTCCGTTGACTTCCATCTTATCCCATGATATCCCGGATTATCCCGTTTACTGAAGGATTAAATCCGGAAAAATCAGAAAATAGAGGGTGAAAATAGGGAATTTAGGGGGATTTTGGCTGTTATGGCCCTGTTTCTGTCCACATATGTAAACAAGATTGATAAAAAGGGGCGCGTATCTGTACCTGCCCGGTTTCGATCTGTGTTGGCAGAAAACGGATTTGACAGTGTTGTTTTATTCCCAACCGTAAATGGCGACGCGATAGATGGCTGTGGCATGGATGTCATGGAAAAACTCCTTGAGAAAATTGGTAGCTTTGATCCGCTTTCTGAAGACCGCGAAAGCTTCGCCGATGCCTTGATGCCCGATGCGCTTGAACTGTCGTTTGATGGAGATGGTCGGATCACGATCCCGACGGATATGTTGGAGGATGCCGGTATTGATGGCCAATGCGCGTTTGTTGGTCGCGGCGATAGTTTTCAAATCTGGCAGCCTGAAGCCTTTACGGCCCGAAAGAAAGAGGCGCGTGCGCGGGCGAAATCAAAACGAGCTGGCAGCACGAACATGAAGGTGGAGGAGGGCGGTCATGATTGAAAATGACGCGCCCCATATCTCTGTTCTGCTGCGAGAGGTTGTCAATATTTTGGCGCCGAAGGACGGCGAAGTTTTTGTGGACGGTACTTTTGGTGCCGGTGGTTACAGTCAAGCTATTCTCGAAGCGGCGAACTGCGTTGTTTACGGAATAGATCGTGATCCTCTTGCTATTTCTATGGGGCAAACGATGGCTGAGAAATACTCGGGGCGATTAATTATGCTCGAGGGATGTTACGCCGATATGGAGGCGCTGCTCGCAACTAAGGGATTGTCAGGTGTCGATGGGATAGCACTGGATATTGGTGTGTCCTCTATGCAAATTGATGAAGCTGATCGTGGCTTCTCATTCATGCGCGACGGACCGTTGGACATGAGAATGTCGAGTAAAGGGCGGACGGCGGCGGATGTCGTAAATGAAGAATCTGAAGCGGAACTTGCCAGGATTATTTTTGTGTATGGCGAGGAGCGCAGATCGCGCGCAATTGCGCGTGTCGTAGTCGAAAGGCGCGAAGTAAAGCCTTTCACCAGTACAGTAGAGTTAGCGGAAGCGGTGGCGTCAGTGGTTCGTCCTACAGGAAAGGGCATCCATCCGGCGACGCGTACCTTCCAAGCGTTGCGTATATTTGTAAATGATGAACTTGGGCAGCTGGTCAAGGGTCTAGCCGCATCCGAGAGACTGCTTACTCCCAGCGGTCGTCTCGCGGTTGTATCTTTCCATAGTCTTGAAGACCGTCGCGTGAAAAACTTCCTGTCAGCAAGGTCTGAAGGGCGTGCTAGGCCGTCTCGTCATGTTCCTGTAAATGACGAGGGGCCAGCTCCCTCCTTTAAGTTAGTCAAAAGAGGCACGATCAAAGCGCGTGAAGACGAGTTGGCTGCAAATTCCCGATCGCGGTCAGCACGGCTTCGCGGGGCTATCCGTACAGGCGCGAAAGCCTGGGGTGAGGTGGCAGCGTGAAAATGAACCTTACCGCATTGTCGCTGCTACTTGTCGCTGGGGTTTCCTATGGTTTGTATCAATTGTCCTATGAGGTGCAGAGTTTAGAAAAGAATTTGGCTTCTTTGGACAAAAATATTTCCGACAACAGGGAAACAATTAGAATACTAAAGGCGGAATGGGCATATCAGAACAGGCCAGATGTGCTTCAATCGTTAGCGACGACACATCTTCCCTTGCTGTTGATTGCTCCCTACCAGGTGGCAGATCTCGGACAAATTCCAGAAAATGTCATTACTTTGTCGGAATTGGATGCCAAGAATGTTCCGTTACCTCGGAAAAAGCCAAGAAAGGAATATAAATCTCCCAAAAGCAAGCCGCTGGGATCCTACACATTGGCGACATTCTCAAAAGCTGGAGGGGTGCAATGAGCGAATTGACTTGGCTGTCAAAGTCGCGCCGTTCCCGCCTCAATCTCAAAAACCCGTTGAATGCTCATACTTCCGGCGATAAAAACATTGCCCTTCGTCTCGACGGAAGCGCTAAAGAAACACTAGAGCAGGGACGAAATCGCCTTGTGATGGCCGGCGTAATTTTCGCTTTTTGTTTTGTTGTATTAGCAGGCCGGCTTGTAGGGCTGGCGTTAAGCGGAGATAGCGAAAGTGCCCGGGCGTATCCCGAAAAAGCAAATCAAAGCCCCCTGGCTTATTCAGACGGCATGCGCGCAGAAATTCGTGATCGAAATGGGGTTCTTCTTGCGACGACCCTTAAGACAGCATCATTATTTGCCGAGCCCAAAAATGTGATGGATAGGCAGGAGCTGGCGTCAAAGCTTTCTCGCGTGTTGGATAACATGAGCGAAGCAATGATTTTAAGCAAATTATCGTCCGCCAAAAACTTCGTCTGGCTCAAGCGGAATTTGACCCCAACCCAACAATATAGAATTAACGCCTTAGGGATCCCAGGATTACATTTTAGAGAGGAAGAAAAACGGTTTTATCCGATGGGCGCGTTAGTGTCGCATTTACTTGGATACACTGATCTCGATAATTTAGGCATCGCCGGTGTTGAGAAATACTTTAACGGACAACTAAGTGGGTCCAAAGAAACGGTTGCCACTGATTTGAATCTGTCCATTGACGTGCGGATCCAGCATGCGGTGCGCGATGAACTGACCCGGCATATGTCCATGTTTCAGGCAATCGGAGCCGCAGGCATGGTTATGGATGTGAAAACCGGTGAAATCCTGGCGATGGTTTCCTTGCCGGATTTTGATCCCAATCGGCCGAGTGATTTTTCAGGCGATAGCAAGTTTAATAAAGTAACACTCGGCGTCTACGAAATGGGATCTACTTTCAAAACATTTACAACAGCTATGGCATTAGATGCGGGCACAATTGGGTTGCATGGTGGATATGATGCAACCAAACCAATTAAGAGAGCTGGCTTCCTCATTCGCGACGATCATCCTAAAAAGCGTTGGTTGTCGGTCCCTGAAATTTACATGTACTCTTCCAATATTGGCACAGCCAAAATGGCAATTGATGTTGGCCCTAAGAAACACAAGGCTTTCCTGGGTAAGTTAGGTTTATTGGAGAAACCTTCGATTGAGCTGCCTGAAGTTGGCGCCCCAATTTTGCCGCCAAGGTGGAATACCCTTGAAACCATGACAATTTCATATGGACATGGTCTCTCCGTGAGTCCCTTGCAATTGAGCGCTGGTGTTTCGGCTGTGGTGAATGGCGGTGCCTATATCAATCCCACCTTAATTCGCCGCGATCCAGCTGTTGGATTAGTGGCCAGGCAGGTCATTAAAACTAAAACTTCGAATACGATGCGAAAGCTTATGAGACTGGTGGTAGAGCAGGGAACGGGTAGTAAAGCTGCGGCGAAAGGGTATTTGGTTGGCGGAAAAACCGGTACAGCTGAAAAAGTTGAAGGCGGAAAATATAAGCGGTCCGCGGTGGTGACATCTTTTGTGAGCGCCTTTCCGATGAATGATCCACGCTATGTCGTGCTCGCGGTGATGGATGAGCCAAAAGGAAACGCCAAAACCCATGGCTTTAGAGGGGCAGGCTGGACTGCGGCCCCGATCGTTGGTCGGCTGGTTGCTCGAATTGGGCCGATATTAGGCATTAAGCCGGTTGAAGAG
>NZ_JBALWD010000017.1:59337-77857 GCF_036960985.1 Sneathiella sp.
GCGCAATGTTTGTTCCGATTAATTCGAAAGGAAAAAAAGTTGCGTCTTTCTGAGCTCATGAAAGGACGAGAAGTTCCTGTTGTTCACGACAAGCATGTCAAAGGATTGACGGCGGACAGTAGAGATGTCCTTCCCGGTTTTCTTTTTGCTGCATTCTCAGGAACGTCTGCAGACGGTCGCAATTATATCGAAGAGGCCACTCAAAAAGGTGCCGTCGCGATTTTGACAGATAATTCATTTGTGCCTGAAGATAGCACCGTTCCCTGCTTCTGCGAGGAAAACCCGCGGCAAATGTTGTCGACACTTGCCGCCCGCTTTTATGGAGCGCAACCGGATACGCTGTGTGCTGTTACGGGGACAAATGGCAAGACATCCGTCGCTTTTTTTGTGCGGGCGATTTGGCAAGCCATGGGATTGGAGGCCGCGAGTGTGGGAACTCTCGGCGTTGTTACCTCCGACGCGACGACAAAATTAAACTACACCACGCCAGAACCCGTGCTTCTTCACAAATCTCTTACCTATCTAGTCGGTCACGGTGTTACTCATGCCGTTCTGGAAGCTTCCAGCCATGGGCTGGATCAATATCGACTGGACGGAACGAAGTTAAAGTCAGCGGGCTTTACTAACCTTACTCGCGATCATTTAGACTATCATATTTCTTCGGAAGATTATTTGCAGGCAAAACTAGGCTTGATTTCTCGTGTGCTTGCGCCTGAGGGTACGGCTGTTCTCAACGCAGATTCAGAAGTCTTTCCTGCATTTTCGCGAGCAGCCAAAGATAGATCACTGAAGTCTTTATCCTATGGACGTTCTGGCGAGCATATTCGATTGCTTGACATAAAGCCAATCCAATCTGGCCAACGTGTAAAAATTGAAATCATGGGGAGTCAGTATGATATCGAATTGCCTGTAACCGGGGAATTTCAGACAATGAATACACTTTGCGCGCTCGGTCTCGTTATCGGCGCCGGCGGAGATCCGGTTGCTGCTGCTCGTGCATTGCCGAAATTAACGAATGTTCCAGGCCGGTTGGAGTTGGTTTCTATATTACGAAATAATGCAGCGGTTTATGTGGATTATGCTCACTCGCCAGATGCGCTGGAGACTGTATTGGAAGCGGTCCGTGTGCATGCCAAAGGTAAAATACATGTAGTCTTTGGATGTGGTGGCGATCGTGACAAGGGAAAGCGCCCAGAAATGGGTCGGATTGCTGATCTTTTTGCAGACCAAGTAATTATTACAGATGACAATCCCCGAAATGAGGATCCATCTCAAATTCGTGCAGAAATCATTGTTGCTTGCCCACAGGCAAGAAATATTCCTGATCGGTTTGATGCTATTGAGCAGGCAATCGATGGTCTTAATACAGATGATTTACTCGTAATTGCCGGCAAGGGCCATGAGGAAGGTCAAGTCATTGGAACGGATTCCATTCCATTTAATGACAAAAAAGTTGCGCAAGAAATTGTCCAGAAGAGAGGAGGCAAAAATGTCTCATGAAGTTTTATGGACGGGCGCAGAGATTGCCGAAGCCGTATCAGGAAAAGTGAAAAACCAAGACTGGGAAGCGAGCGGTGTTTCGATTGATAGCAGGTCACTCCTACCCGGGGATTTATTTGTCGCGATAATCGGGCCCTACCATGATGGCCATGAATTTGCGTCAGCCGCCCTGGCAAATGGTGCCGCGGCCGTTCTCGTAAGCGAAGTGCCAGAGAATATTGCTGATAATGGTAATGTAATTGTCGTAGAAGATACCCTTAAGGCCTTGGAAATGCTGGGCGCGGCTGCCCGTGAACGTGCCAACACCAAAATTGTGGCGGTTACGGGAAGCGTGGGTAAAACGGGAACGAAGGAATCGTTGTTACACATCCTATCGCTACAGGGAAAGACCCATGCCAGCGTTGGAAGTTTCAACAACCATTGGGGCGTTCCGCTATCTTTGTCCCGGATGCCCAGAGATACAGAATATGCAATTTTCGAACTTGGAATGAACCATCCGGGCGAACTTGGCCCTTTGTCGCGGATGGTAAAGCCCCATGTGGCTCTCATTACGACAATTGAAGCAGTGCATCTCGAGTTTTTTGCGGACGTAGAGGCAATCGCGAGAGCAAAAGCGGAAATCTTTGAAGGTTTGACGCCGAGCGGATCCGTTATTTTAAATGGTGATAATATTTATGGTGGATTGTTAAAAAGTATCGCTGCAAACGCAGGAATTACCCGCATTTTAACCTTTGGAGAGAAAAGCGAAGCAGATGTAAAGTTGACCGATTTCACCTTGTACTCGGATTACAGTGATGTTGCGGTTAAGATCGCTTCCCATGACGTTTTCTTTAAGCTGGGTGTCCCGGGGCGTCACTGGATAAGCAATATTTTGGGCGTACTCGGTGCGGTCAGTGAGCTGGGCGCAGATATTGAGGAGGCAACTGCTTGTTTAGATGAGCTGAAATCTCCGAAAGGTCGAGGTGCGCGCCATATGGTTCCCTGTACTGGCGGGAGCTATATGGTGATTGACGATAGCTACAATGCTAGCCCGGCTTCGATGCGTGCCTCCCTTGAAGTATTGAGTAATCTGTATCCCGATGGTAAGGGGCGGCGGATTGCAGTTCTCGGCGACATGCTGGAGCTTGGTGAAAAGTCGGGCGACATACATCGTAGCCTCAAAGAGGACATTTGCGCCGCCAAAGTAGATCTCCTATTTGCTTGTGGTTCGAATATGGCGCAACTGGAAAAGGCGATGCCGTCGACGATTGCGACCGTTCACCAAGCTAATTCGGAACTTTTGGTTAAGCATTTACTGGATGCTGCTGGACCCGGCGATATCGTCTTAATCAAAGGATCATTGGGAAGTAAAATGCGTATTCCATTGGAAGCGCTGTTGGCACGCAGGTCAGTGGACGCGGTTCCGTCGAAGGAAGATGAAATCTAATGCTTTATAATTTTCTTTTTCCACTCGCTGACGACTTCGCAATATTCAATCTTTTCCGGTACCTGACTTTTCGGACTGGCGGCGCCATCATGACGGCGCTACTCATCAGTTTCATTTTAGGACCAAGCGTCATTCGGTGGCTCAAAAGCAAGCAACATCGTGGACAACCCATTCGCGACGACGGACCGCAAACACACATAGTGACGAAACAAGGGACGCCGACAATGGGCGGATTTCTGATCCTCATTGCCCTTACAATTGGGACATTGTTGTGGGCAGACCTGTCAAATATTTATGTGTGGATCGTTTTACTTGTTACGCTCGGTTTTGGGGCGATTGGGTTTGCGGACGATTACTTAAAGGTTAGCCGGCATAATACTGTGGGCGTGCCAGGAAAACTGAAACTAATCCTGGAAATTGCGATCGCTGGCATTGCCGGATACTTTATTATGAAAGTTTCCAATCCCGATATTGCGTCTGTTCTCACTATACCGTTCCTAAAAAATGCTTTGCTCGACCTAGGTTGGTTTTATTTGCCTTTCGCAATTATTGTCACTGTGGGCGCCGGCAATGCAGTCAATCTTACGGATGGACTGGATGGTTTGGCAATTGTACCGGTAATGATTGCGGCGGCATCTTTCGGCCTAATTACATATCTCGTCGGCAATGCCGTCTTCTCTGGCTATCTACAAATTCAGCATGTCCCTGGTACCGGCGAACTAACGGTTTTTTGTGGCGCTCTTATTGGCGCTAGCCTTGGCTTTCTTTGGTTTAATGCACCGCCTGCTATGGTGTTTATGGGCGATACAGGATCTTTGGCGATGGGTGGAGCGCTTGGTAGCATTAGCCTCGTTACCAGGCATGAAATTGTTCTGGCAATAATTGGTGGACTGTTTGTTCTCGAGACTGTCTCGGTTATCGTTCAGGTCGCTTCCTTTAAATTGACGGGCAAGCGCGTCTTCAGAATGGCCCCCTTGCATCATCACTACGAACAAAAGGGCTGGGCGGAGCCCACTATCGTTATCCGGTTTTGGATTATTGCCGTCATACTCGCTCTTATCGGCCTTGCGTCCCTAAAGTTGAGGTAAGGAAATGATGGAAAGCTTTGCCTTTGAACATAAATACATCGCTGTTTTCGGCCTTGGAAAAAGTGGTCTGGCGACGGCTGAACGCTTAAGTGCTGGCAATGCCCACGTATTCGTTTGGGATGATAATCAAAGCCGACGGGATCTGGCGTCCTCAAAGGGCTTGGAATTAATGGACCTTATTTCGGAAGCTTGGCCTGTCACGGACGCTCTGATTTTAAGCCCGGGCGTCCCATTAACCCATCCAACTCCCCATCCAGTAGTCAGTATAGCATTGAATGCGGGCGCGGAAATTGTCGGTGACATCGAAGTTTTTTTAAAAGAAAAACAAGCGGGCAGGGTTGTTGGTGTCACTGGCACAAATGGTAAGTCGACGACCTCGGCATTGATTGATCATTTGCTGTCCTCAGCAGGCCGTGCCGTTGCACTGGGCGGAAATATAGGTACGCCTGTTATGGATTTGCCCCAGTTGCCGAATGATGGCATTTATGTCCTGGAATTGTCGTCATATCAGCTAGATCTGACACCGTCCTGGAAAGCAGATATCGCGATATTGCTCAATATTACGCCAGATCATTTAGACCGTCATGGCGACATGGCTGGCTATGCCGCAGTTAAATGCAGGATTTTTCAAAATCAGTCAGAAGCTGGGGTAGCGATTGTAGATGCTGATGATCTTATTTGTGCGGCAATAAATTCCGAGTTAAAGCAGCATAGTAAAGCAAAAATAGTTCCCATTTCGGTTAAACGCCCCGTCGAAGGCGGCGTGTATGTAATTGACGGCCTCCTCAGTGACCTATCAATAGGCGATCAATCTTGGACAATTGATATTTCCGATATAGCGTCTCTACGAGGTCGTCACAATTGGCAGAACGCAGCGGCCGCAGTTGCGGCGGTCAGTCATCTGGGGTTAACGCCAGATCAAATCGAGGTTGGATTACGATCGTTTGGTGGCCTCGCACATCGAATGGAAAATGTTGGATCACTAGATCAAGTTACGTTTGTTAATGATTCCAAAGCTACGAACGCCGAGGCCGCTGAGAAAGCGCTGACAAGTTTCAATGATATTTTTTGGATTGCTGGAGGTCGTCAAAAAGTCGGTGGCATTAAACAGTTGTCACCACATTTCGATCGTATCCGGGAGGCCTTTTTGATTGGGGAGGCGGCCGAAAGCTTTGCAACGGAATTGGACGGAAAAGTAGGTTATTCAATTTGCAAAGATCTGGATGAGGCGACAAAGGCTGCAGCGCACGCGGCGCGAAATCTGCCATCAGAGTCTATTGTCCTTCTCTCTCCGGCTGCGGCAAGTTTTGATCAATTTGATAGTTTTGAAGCCCGGGGTGATGCCTTCAGAAATGTCGTGAACGATTTGATAAAGGGGGATAAATGACAACCTTTACACGCCTGGATCGCTCGATTGTTAGTAGCTGGTGGTGGACGGTTGATCGCTGGACATTGATCGCAGTCGGATTGCTTGTTGCCCTTGGAGGGGTAATGGTTCTTGCGGCAAGCCCAGCGATTGCAGCACGGCTTGGATTGGATAACTTCCATTTTGTCAGACGACAATTTATGTATCTGCCCATGGCCGCAATTATAATTTTTTCGATTTCGCTTATGTCCCCATTGTGGGTGAGGCGGTTGGCAGTCGTAATGTTTGGATTTTTTTCCATCCTGACTATTGCGACGTTATTGATCGGCCCGGAGGTTAAAGGCGCCCATCGCTGGCTACAGTTCGGAAGTTTTACGTTACAACCAACTGAATTTCTAAAGCCGTCTTTTGCCGTGGTTGCCGCCTGGATGTTTTCAGAACAGCGAAAAAGCGACGAGATTCCAGGTAATTTGATTTCAATGGCGCTCTTTGCCTTTGTCATTGGACTGCTTCTCATGCAGCCGGATGTTGGAATGACCCTGGTAATATCAGCGGTTTGGTTTGCTCAGTTCTTTCTGGCCGGGCTGCCAATTTTCTGGGTTGTGCTCTTCGTTGTCTTTGGAATTGTGAGCGCCGCTGCGGCATACAGTCTTTTCCCACATGTGGCCAGTCGCGTGGACAGGTTCATGGACCCATCGGGCGGAGGAAATTATCAGATTGAACGGGCGATGGAAGCTTTTCAAACTGGTGGTTTTTTTGGTGTTGGGCCAGGTGATGGTTCTGTAAAGACACAGCTTCCAGACGCCCATACTGATTTCATATTTGCCGTTCTAGGCGAAGAGTTTGGTGTCATCATTTGCTTACTGGTTGTTGCCTTATTTGCTCTGATTGTTCTGCGTGGTTTCAGTAGATTGTTAGAAGAAAAGAACTTTTTCGTCGTTCTCGCTGCAGCTGGATTGCTCACCCAATTCGGGCTTCAAGCGATTATTAATATTGGCGTGAATTTGAGATTGATGCCGACGAAAGGCATGACACTTCCCTTTATTTCGTATGGCGGCTCCTCAATGTTCGCGCTGGCAATTATGATGGGAATGCTGCTTGCGTTAAGTCGGCGTCGCGTCGGTACTGGGGAACTTAAATGAGCGAGGACGCTAAAAATGTTGTTCTGGCCAGCGGCGGCACCGGGGGCCATATTTTTCCGGCCCGCGCTCTAGCTGAAGAGCTTAATGTAAGAGGCTATAATGTTGTTCTGATGACAGACGGCCGCGGTGAAAAATATGATGAACTCTTCCCCAATGTGACAGTTATTGTTGTAAAATCTGGCTCCCCTTCCGTGCGAGGAATAATTAGTAAAATCAAAGCTGTCCTTGCAATTACTGTGGGTATTTTTCAATCCCGTAAAGCCATGCGACTAATAAAGCCGTTGGCTGTTGTTGGTTTTGGCGGATATCCTTCGATGCCACCAGCGGCAGCTGCTGCCAGTATGGGCATTCCGTTAATTTTGCATGAGCAAAATGCCGTCCTTGGGCGTGTGAATAAACTGCTGTCTGGCTTTGCAAGACAGATTGCCACGTCATTTGATCATACTGAAAGCCCGGACGAAGAGATCACTGCAAAAATGGTCTATACGGGAAATCCAGTTCGCCGAGCAGTACTGCCCTTATTTGGGAAAAAATATATTAGCCCGACAGGCGATTGTCCGATCCGAATTCTTGTTTTAGGCGGCAGTCAGGGCGCCACAATACTGTCGGAGATTGTGCCCGTAGTACTCACTTCCTTACCCGAAGATCTCCAGTCCCGTCTACATGTTTCCCAGCAATGCCGAAAAGAAGACCTTGAACAGGTTGCAAGTCAATACAAGGGTTCTCTAGTTACCGTCTCTCTTTCAGAGTTCTTTAGCGATGTCGCGACGTTATTAGACGAATGTCATCTTGCAATTACTCGATCTGGCGCGTCGACCCTTTCGGAAATAACAGTCGCTGGAAAACCGTCATTGCTAGTGCCTTACAAGCATGCGATGGACGATCATCAGAGAAAAAATGCTGAGAATGCTGTTGCCCGCGGTGCCGCGAGAGTCATCTTGCAGGACAATTTTACGAAGGAAGAAGTCGAACGGCAGTTGGTTTTTTTGCTTCGACATCCTGATTGCTTGACTGTAATGGCGGGTGCCGCGTCAAGTTTGGGTGAAATACATGCTGCCGAAAAACTTGCAGATCTTATCGACCGATTTACATCACTGAAAAACAATCAAGAAAAAAATGGAAAGGTCGCGGCATGAGATCGCTTCCCCTAGATATGGGCCTGGTTCATTTCGTCGGCATTGGCGGAATAGGAATGAGTGGAATTGCAGAAGTCATGCAAAGCCTCGGTTATATGGTTCAAGGATCTGATTTATCGGAGAATGCGAACGTAGATCGTCTGAGAGGCTTAGGTATCGATGTCAAAATTGGCCATGATGCGGCTAATCTCGGAGATGCCCGTGTTGTCGTTGTGTCTTCAGCTGTCAAATCGGATAATCCGGAAGTACGTGGTGCGCGCGCTAATTTGGTGCCGGTGGTTAGGCGCGCTGAAATGCTCGCTGAATTGATGCGGTTGAAATGGGCAATTGCTGTCGGCGGAACCCATGGAAAAACAACAACAACGTCCATACTCGCCAGCTTGCTAGACGCCGCCAAT
Organism: Sneathiella sp.; assembly: GCF_036960985.1. Taxonomy (NCBI): domain Bacteria; kingdom Pseudomonadati; phylum Pseudomonadota; class Alphaproteobacteria; order Sneathiellales; family Sneathiellaceae; genus Sneathiella; species Sneathiella sp. Next base: position 67,394 of record NZ_JBALWD010000017.1, read on the forward strand.
ATGGAACCGACGGTCATTAATGGGGGTATCATTAATGCGTATGGCACCAATGCACGTCTTGGGAAAGGCGATTGGATGGTCGTGGAGGCTGATGAGTCTGACGGTAGTTTTATTAAATTACCGGCGACAATTGCGGTGGTGACAAATATTGACCCTGAGCATCTTGATTTTTATGGCGACTTTGACGGTGTCCGTGATGCGTTTCAAACTTTCGTGCAGAATATTCCGTTTTACGGGTTTGCCGCTGTTTGCATTGATCATCCAGAGGTTCAGGCTTTAATCGGACGCATTTCCGACCGGAGGCTTGTTTCGTACGGATCCTCGCCGCAAGCAGACTATCGTGCGGTTGACGTACGTTTTGATGCAGGGCGGTCCCTTTTCAACGTCGCAGTGAGCAACCGTGCTGACAATGAAACGAGGGTGATGAAGGGGTTTGAGTTGCCCATGCCAGGTGCCCATAATGTTCAAAATGCTCTGGCCGCGATTGCGGTCGGTAGCGAAATGGGGTTCGAGGAAATTGAGCTTAAAAAGGGACTTCGCGAATTCAGTGGAGTTAAACGGCGTTTTACGAAAACCGGAGAGGTTTCGGGCGTGACTATTATTGATGATTATGGACATCATCCTGTGGAAATCACATCTGTTTTATCCGCGGCGCGCGAGGCTTATGACGAAAAAGTTGTCGCAGTTGTCCAACCTCATAGATATTCTCGGCTAAATGATCTTTTCGAAGAGTTTTGTACCTGCTTCAACGATGCGGATGTAGTGATTGTCGCAGATATTTTTGCTGCAGGAGAGGCGCCCATAGAAGGAATGGATCAACAACATTATGTCGATGGCCTTCGAGAGCGTGGACACAAGAATGTTATTCGCTTGACTCACCCCGATAAATTGGCGGGGCTGATATGGGAAAATGCGGAACAAGGCGACGTCGTCGTTTGTTTGGGTGCTGGCTCCATTTCAGCATGGGCAAATGCCCTGCCTGCGCAACTTGAAGCTTTGCGGGAGAAGGAAGGGGAAGAATGAACGATATGGCCCCGATCCTAAATGATTATCGAGATAAATTGCCTGAAGTACGTGGTCGTTTGCGTGAAAACGTTCGTCTGGATAAAGTGACCTGGTTTCAAGTGGGTGGCCCCGCTGATTTTGTTTTCAAGCCAGAGGATGAAGCTGATCTTTCCGAGTTTTTAACAAATCTTCCGTTTGATGTGCCGATATTCGCGCTCGGAGTAGGGTCAAATTTGCTAATCCGTGATAGTGGTATTCGTGGCGTGGTTCTGCGCTTAGGACGGCATTTCGCTAAAATGAAAACCGAAGGGACCGATCTTGTCGTTGGTGCTGGGGCACTCGATGGAAATGTCGCGCGCTTCGCCGCAGATGCGGCTCTGGAGGGTGCAGAATTTCTGAGTGGTATCCCAGGCAGTATTGGTGGTGCGCTTCGAATGAACGCGGGTGCATACGGGACTGACATGTCAGAGATCCTTGTTTCGGCCGTGGCCTATGATAGGCAAGGAATGCGGCATGTTTTAACGCCTGAGGATATGGGGTTTGCATACCGTCACTGCAAAATTCCTGCAGATTGGGTTTTCACACAGGCAACTTTACGACTGTCTGCTGGTTCAACCGAGGAAATATTGGCGAGAATGGCCGATATCTCTCGCAACAGAGAAGAAAGCCAACCCATAAGGAGCAGGACCGGCGGGTCAACGTTTGCAAATCCGCCTGGGAAAAAAGCTTGGGAACTTATCGAAAGTGTAGGCGGGCGAGGGTTGCAAATTGGGGATGCAAAAATATCGGACAAACATTGCAATTTTATCATCAATACCGGCACGGCCAGTGCTGCTGATCTTGAAGCTGTAGGCGAGGAAGTTCGCCGCAGGGTTTTTGAAACACACGATATCCTCCTTCGCTGGGAAATTGTCCGGCTTGGCGACGTTGAAATGCATTTGGGGGAGACAGAATAATGACGCATGTGGCTGTCTTAATGGGAGGTTGGTCTGCAGAGCGTGAAGTTTCTCTGACTAGTGGACTTGCTTGCGCGGAAGCGCTGAAATCTTGCGGTTTTAATGTGACGCTAATCGATGTCGGACGCGACGTCGCTGAAACGTTAGCGCTGACAAAACCAGATGTATGTTTTAACGCTTTGCATGGTCGGTATGGCGAAGACGGCTATATACAAGGACTCCTTGAAATTATGGGAATCGCCTATACCCATTCCGGTGTACTGGCATCCGCAATGGCAATGAATAAGCCTGTTGCCAAGGAATTGTTCGTTGCGGCAGGAATTAAATGCGCAGACGGAAAAATTTTTACGCGTCAGGAAATATTTGACGGCGCAACCTACCCGAAACCATTTGTCATTAAGCCTTTCAACGAAGGCTCGAGCGTTGGTGTTAGCATCTTCTTGGAAGGTGATAACATGAATCTCAGCGAACTTCCCTGGACCTTTGGGGATAAAGTGCTGATAGAAACCTACATTCCAGGACGTGAAATTCATGTCGCAGTCATGGGCGATTCAGCACTTGGGGCTGTCGAAATTAAGCCGCTAGGTCGGTTCTATGACTATGAAGCCAAGTATACTTCTGGAAAGGCCGAACATTTAATGCCGGCACCGCTGTCAAATGATGAGTATGCGGAAGCTTTGGATTTAGCATTGCGGGCACATCAGATTCTTGGCTGCCGAGGCGTGAGCCGAAGCGATTTCCGGTTGGAGGAAAATGCGGATGGATCGTCTACATTTTATATTCTGGAAACAAATACACAACCCGGCATGACTTCGCTTAGTCTAGTGCCGGAAATAGCAGGTTATTGCGGAATCAGTTTTGAAGAATTGGTCCGATGGATGGTGGAGGATGCGTCATGCGACCGTTGACAGTTGATAAAAGTGACAGGTTGGGTACTCAAAATTCGAAAAGAAAAACGGCGAAGAAATCTACGACCGGAAAGCGCCTTTCGGCGTCGAAACGGCAAATTAGCAAGCGTTCGAGAAAGCCAAAGATTGAACTACGTCTGGGTATCGGATCTTTTTGGTTCGCTGCGAAAACTTTTTTCGGAGCCGCAGCAAAAACCGCGCACAAGCTGATGCAAAGAAAATCTAAAGGCGCGGCTTCACGTCGCAAACCTGCGCCGGTATGGCGAAAGCCTGCAATTATTTGCGGATGTACAATAATTGGTGCAGTTGCTATCGCAAGTTTGAGTAATTTCCTATCCGAGAGAGATATCGTTCAGGCGAGTTCTGAGTGGATTGACGAGCAGCAATTTGCGTTGGCGAGTGCCTTCGGTTTAACAGTCCAGGAAATAAGCGTTGTTGGCAGAGATAAAACGTCACCTAATGATCTACTAAAAGCTCTGGATATTGCCCGGGGGGACAGCATACTAGATATTGATCCCGAACTTGCGCGCGAACGAATTGAAACATTGGGGTGGATCGAATCGGCATCCGTAATGCGTCGATATCCGGATGAGATTTATATCAAAATTGAAGAGCGCCGTCCGTTTGCCAGATGGCAGATTGATGGGAATACCGGCTTAATAGATCGTAATGGCGCAGTCGTAACCTCAAATGACACACCGGAGTTCAGATACCTTCCAAAGGTTGTTGGTTCTGGAGCGAATGAGCATGCGGCCGAGCTGTTTGATATGCTCGCGCAAAACCCTGCTCTTTTCACGCGGTTGCGCAATGCGGTTCGGGTACGGGATCGTCGTTGGAACTTAGAGTTTGATAATGATGTTTCCGTTTTATTGCCTGAAGAAAATGCGCGTCAAGCATGGAAACAACTTGCGGCGATGCAGGACGAAAAGAAACTGCTCGACAAAGGGCTTATCGCGATAGATTTAAGGGCAGCAGATCGTATGTATGTAAGGCTTAAGTCCGATGCGGCGGCTTCGCGCCGCGCTGATGGTGAAAAAACGTAATGGATTATTTCACAATGCTTTTTGACAACAATAAGAGACTGGCAAAAAAATAATGGCAACAGGACGTAATGGGCCGTTAGCCGCTCTTGATGTCGGATCAACAAAAGTCTGCTGTTTCGTCGCAGTCGAGGAGGCAGGACGTCTTCGGGTGACCGGTATCGGGCATCAGGTTTCCAGGGGTTTACGCGCCGGTGGAATTACAAATATGGAAATGGCAGAAGAAGCAATTCGTTCTGCCGTGGATGCTGCTGAACGGATGGCAGGAGAGACAATACGAGAAGTCTACTTGGGCGTATCCGCTGGAAAACCCGCGTCTCAAACTGTCGACATGGAGATGTCCTTAGGCGGGCAGGAAATTGGCGAGAAGGACCTTCAGCGAACCTTGAAGGAAGCTCGTGCAAGTTACCAACCAGAAGGTCGGACAGTTATTCATGCACTTCCTGTTGGTTACTCAGTCGATGGCAATCGAGGAATTCGGGATCCTCGCGGCATGTATGGTGAGAATTTAGGTATTAGCATGCATATGGTGTCGTTGCAGAACAGCCATATGCGAAATATTGCTAATTGTGTTGAACGCTGTCATCTAGGTGTCGCTCATATGGTTGTCGCGCCCTATGCGTCTGGACTTTCTTGTCTGGTGGAAGACGAAATGGATCTTGGGGTTACCGTCATTGACATGGGCGGTGGGTCGACGTCATTAGCGGTGTTTTATGATGGAGAAATGGTCTTCAATGAGGTTGTTCCGGTCGGAGGTGGGCATGTAAGCAATGATATTGCGCGAGGCCTCTCGACAACGCTCGCAAATGCGGAACGCATGAAAACACTCTACGGAAATGCTCTCTCCAGTCCTGCTGACGAAAAAGAAATTATTGATGTTCCTCTAATTGGGGAAAGTGACCATGAGATTGCCAATCATGTTCCCAGATCCATGCTCGTCGGTATTATAAAGCCGCGTGTGGAGGAGATACTTGAGCTTGTGAACGATCGTCTTCAAGCTTCTGGTTTTAACAAGGTTGCAGGACGCCGTGCCGTACTTTGTGGCGGTGCTGCTCAGCTTGCTGGCGTGCAGGAATTGGCAGCCCGTATTCTGGATAAGCAGGTGCGAATGGGTAAACCTATCCGTGTTAAAGGATTGGCTGATGCGACTGATGGTCCAGCTTTCACAACGGCGGCAGGTTTGCTGTCATTTGCCGTTCGTGAACGGTTCGATGACAATGTAAAGATGTCAGTGGTTGAAAAGCAGCCCAAAAGTCGACTTTTAAAGGTTGGAAATTGGTTTAAAGAGAATTTTTGAGTAAAAAAATGCATAAAAAACGTCAATATGTAAGAAGTAGGGTTCCATTAACCACAATATTTGGTATTAATTAGCAGTTAGCATGCGTAACAATGGAGGATAGTACTGTGAGCATCAATTTGTCAGTCCCGGATCAAACAGAACTCAAGCCAAAGATACTGGTATTAGGTATCGGAGGGGCCGGCGGTAACGCGGTTAATAATATGATCAGTTCGGAGCTGCAAGGCGTTGAATTCGTTGTAGCGAATACTGATGCGCAGGCACTTAAACAGAACTTGGCGGACCGTCGTATTCAACTTGGAGCTGAGCTTACAGAAGGTTTGGGTGCAGGGTCGAAGCCGCATATCGGCGCCGAAGCCGCAGAAGAAGCGCTCGACGAAATCATCTCGCATCTAAATGGTGTCCATATGTGTTTCATTACAGCTGGCATGGGCGGCGGAACCGGTACAGGCGCAGCACCTGTTGTTGCGCGGGCTGCACGCGAATTAGGTATTCTTACAGTTGGTGTTGTTACACGCCCCTTCCAGTTTGAAGGTAATCATCGTATGAAAATCGCAGATGCGGGTATTGATGAGCTCCACCGCTATGTAGACACCTTGATTATAATTCCAAATCAGAATCTGTTCCGTATCGCCAATGAAAAAACGACATTCGCAGATGCATTCAACATGGCTGATGAAGTTTTGCACTCTGGTGTTCGTGGCGTGACGGATCTTATGGTCATGCCAGGGCTTATCAATCTCGATTTTGCTGACGTAAATACAGTAATGAATGAGATGGGTAAGGCCATGATGGGTACGGGCGAAGCAAGCGGTGAAAATCGTGCCATTGAAGCTGCCGAAGCAGCCATATCCAATCCATTGCTCGATGACGTTTCCATGAAAGGCGCACGTGGTGTGCTGATTAACATCACCGGTGGCATGGATCTAACACTTTATGAGCTTGATGAAGCCGCAAACAGAATTAGAAGTGAAGTGGATCCTGAAGCAAATATTATCGTAGGGTCAACTTTTGACAGCGATATGGAGGGGTCGATGCGAGTGTCAGTCGTTGCGACAGGCATCGATGCACTTGAAATTCAAAAAGCAAACTCTCCAAATGTAACGTCTTTATTGCAAGTGAAAGACGATACCCCACGACCAGCCGGAAATAGATCTGATGAAACCGGTGGGCCTCCCTTGCCAACAGCGGCATCGATTTCAGCTTCGGGTTTTGGTGCGAGTTTGCCAGGTACCAACATATCTGGCCAGCCTGTCGCGCAGGCAGGCGATGGCACAGATACACAACAGCCATTGGAAATGGGTTCGACGCCGTCACTTGATATGAGTGGCAATCTCGCGATTGACTCTGAACGTGATCTACTTTCCGCTATTGACGAGGAAATGGAAGAGAGTGATCAGATCGAAATGCCGTCGGAAGGGAAAGATGCACCATTTCATGCGCCACCTGCAGTAACTGTTGAGAAGCGTCCTGAGGGTCTTGTTAATCCAGATGCATACCAAGCTGTTGCTGACACAGCGGATCCCGCAAAAAAGCGTAAAGGTCCAAGTTTGTTTGAAAGAATGACAGGCGTTGGTCGATCAAAGAAACAAGAATCTAATCAGCAAACGGAGCGATCGGTTCGCCAAGAGCCCACAACCTCGGCCCGCCGGGACGCGGAACCCAAACAGCCGACGGCGGCCCCTGCGGTTGAGCCACGTCAGGAAGCTCTATCTTCGATGAAGATCAGCCAAAAAAATGAAGACGAAGATCTTTTGGATATTCCGGCATTTTTGAGGCGGCAGGCTAACTAACTAAGCGTTATGACGCTAAATGGCTCTCCCGGAAGTAATAGCCGGGAGGGCCATTTTTATGTGCGGGGTTGGATAATTGTGCGTTGCAGTAATTTCGTCAGCGAGCCTGTTGGCCATATTATAAGAAATAATTGGTAACAAAGTGTGATTTGTATATGCGGTGCAGCATTAGTAGATTAACGCTATAGAATTATTACAATTATTCAGAGTTAGTCGAATATGGTTGTTTACCAGAAAACCTTGCGAAATAGCATTAGCTGCACTGGTGTCGGCCTTCATGGCGGATATTTAATCAATATGAAATTGAATCCGGCACCTGTTAATACGGGTATCGTTTTTAAACGGATTGATGTTGCTAATGAAATTTCTGAGATTCCAGCACGGTTTAATACAGTTTCTGATCTTATTATGTGTACGACTGTAGAGAATGAAGCTGGGGTTAAAGTTGCAACCATAGAGCATTTGATGGCGGCACTTTCAGGTTGTGGAATTGATAATGCGGTTGTGGAGCTTGATGCGCCGGAAGTACCTGTAATGGATGGTTCATCTGCACCATTTGTCTTTTTGATAGAATGTGCGGATTCAATCGAGCAGGGCGAAGTTCGCAGATACATAAAAGTTCTCAAGGAAGTTGAAGTGACGGATGGGGGAGCAAAGGCAGTGCTTGCACCCGCTGACAACATTTCTGTTTCATTCGAAATTGATTTCGATAATCCTCGGATTGGAAAGCAAAATTGTAGTTTCAATCTTAGAAATGGCACGTTTAAAAACGAGATTTGCCGGGCTCGGACATTCGGTTTCTTGAGTGAGTTTGAAAAGCTAAAGGAAATGGGTTTGGCAAAGGGTGGTTCTCTTGACAATGCGATTGTTTTGAGTGGCCCAGATATTTTGAATGAAGAAGGTTTACGCTACGATGACGAATTTGTCCGGCATAAGGCCTTGGACGCCGTCGGGGACCTGTACCTTGCTGGGGCTCCTATCGTTGGCCAATTTTATGGCTTTCGGTCTGGGCATGCGCTGAATAATAAATTGCTGCACGCTCTTTTCGCCGATGCTGATGCTTGGCGCTATACGACTGAAGCACCCGTTCGTATTGGAAATGTTGGCGGGGCTCATTGGCCAGCACAACAAGCAGCTGCCCCAATTACAGCTTAAGAACCCTCTATTCCCTCGATTATGCGAGGCGTGTAGTAGATGAAAAAAAAGGCACGAAGTTCTAATTCATGCCTTTTTACTTTTTCTGGACGTAAAATCAAGCTGACTTACGTTTTCTTTCTTTTCCTGCGAGGCTTTTGATCAGTCCACTCACAGCGGATCTGACAGACGGTTCATTAATATCGCCATAATTGCGGACAAGCTCGATAGTAGACCTGTTTTTGCCACCATGCTCCAAAGGAGAAGACTCCGCTAACGGCTCAAGGTTTTCAAAAAAGAAAGCAACGTCTACTTCTAGTCGTTGTCCAATTTCAAAGAGTCTACCGGCGCTTACCCGGTTTGCCCCTGTTTCATATTTCTGCACTTGCTGATACGAAATGTTTAATGCCTGCGCAAGATGTTCTTGCGTCAGGCCCATCATTGTACGTCTTTCGCGAATACGCTCGCCGACATGGTTGTCGACTTTCTTTGCGAGTTTACCCATTTTTGTGGTACCTTTCTCGGACTCTCGATCCTTGTTTTAACAATTAGTCAAGAACTTTGCGATCCGCTTTAGCGCATTAAAAATGCATTCGGAGAAGAAAATAAAACAATCGCATTACCCTTATAGGTAATATAGCACGTTCACGTATGAAAAGAAAATACCTAAAAATTATAAATATGATAAATTATGTTTATTGATATATAAAATTAATTGAAGTTCATTATTTATCGAACAAGGCGTATCGCTAACGATTTTTCGATTTATGTGACATATTTTATGATAAGAAATCCTGAACCATAGCTTTGCAACCGAATAGTGTTGCGTTAAAATGCTGAAGCGCCCTGTGAAGATCTAATCGTGGATTATGAAGGAATTGCGAAGTTGAATTTAGTAAATCAGAAAAGCTTTTTGGCAGTATGCTTGACAATCCTGATGTCATTGGCGGCCTGTAGCTCTGATGAAGCACCTGAATATGTGGAAAGACCCGTGCAGGAACTATATAATCAGGCACTGGCTGCTCTTAACAATGAAAACTACGTTCAGGCGGCTCAAGGTTTTGATGAAGTTGAGCGACAGCATCCCTATTCGGTCTGGTCGACAAAAGCACAGTTAATGTCGTCATTTGCATATTATCAAAGCAATCAATATGATCAGGCCATACTGGCTGCCGAAAGGTTCGTGGAACTTCATCCCGGCAACAAAGATGTGGCGTACGCGTACTACTTAGTTGCGATTTCATACTACGAGCAGATCACAGGTGTAGAACGCGATCAGAAAGTGACTCGCCAAGCACTTGCTGCCCTTCAAAATCTCGTTCGCCGTTTTCCGAATACAGAATACGCACGAGATGCTCGATTGAAGATAGATCTGACCAAAGACCACCTTGCCGGGAAAGAAATGGCGATTGGACGATATTACCAATCACAGGATTATCCGATTGGTGCCATTAACCGGTACCGGATTGTCATCGAACAATATCAGACAACCACCCATGTACCTGAAGCTCTCCATCGTTTAACCGAAGCATATTTGACATTGGGTATTACCGAAGAAGCAAAAACAGCAGCTGCGGTACTAGGTTATAATTTTCCGGGAAGTGAGTGGTATCAGGATTCCTATGCGCTATTGGACGCAAATTATTTGAAGCCAGAAGCAAATGAAGATTCTTGGATTGTTAAAGCCTGGACATCAGTTTTCTGAGCATGATTATAGATGCTTGAAAAGCTTTCCATCCGTAATATTGTTCTTATTGATCAACTGGATCTTTCTTTCGAAAAGGGTCTTTGTGTTCTCACGGGAGAAACGGGGGCCGGCAAATCGATCTTATTGGATAGTTTGGCTTTAGCGTTGGGTGCGCGGGCAGATGCTACGTTGATAAGATCTGGACAAACTAGTGGCTCGGTTAGTGCCGTGTTTAACTTGATGCCCGCCCATCCCGTTTTTTCTCTCCTTGAAGACCTTGAAATCGACCCAGGCGAAGCGCTGGTGCTGCGCCGCAATGTGGGCCAAGATGGGCGGAGCAAGGCGAGTATTAATGATCAGCCGATAAGTGCAAACCTACTCAGAAGAGTTGGCGATGCCGTTGTCGAGATTCACGGACAAAATGCAGAGCGGGGATTGCTGGACGCCAGTGGCCATAGAGGATTGCTAGATCAATATGCTCAGTTGCAGACACAGGGTTTGCGAGTGGCAGAATTGTACGGCAAAATGCAAACTGCAAACGAAAACCTGGCTATTGCGGTCCGTGAAATCGAGAATGCCCGAGTTGATGAAGAATATCTGCAACATGTGGTGCAAGAGCTGGGCGATCTTGGACCAGAAGAAGG
>NZ_JBALWD010000018.1:0-72253 GCF_036960985.1 Sneathiella sp.
CTCACTTTTGAAGCTCTAAAACAGTATAGTCGACACAACGCTTCTCTTCCTTCTAGCACCACACTTACATGCCGCCTTACAGATGCTTCAGCGAGGGCTTAACAATCCAAACAAATTGAAGAAGAACACGCCCGGCTCTTTGAATCAGAATTCCCGCGCCAGGAGGTATAGATCGACTGCCGACTATGGCCGATGCACTTAACAAGAAGCCTTAAAGGCAACTTCAATGTTCAAGTAATAAAGTGTATAACGCCCGGACCTAATTAAACGCGTCGATGGCACGTAATACAGCTGGGCCGATAAGCACAATGAACAATGCGGGTAAGATAAAGATGATCATTGGCACTGTCATAATGGCCGGCAAACGAGCTGCTTTTTCTTCTGCTTTCATTAGACGCTCTTCACGCATTTCAGCGGCGAGTACACGCAAGGCCACAGCCAAAGGTGTACCATATTTTTCTGTTTGCAGCAGTGTATTGACAAGTGTCGTCATCGCCTGGAAATCAACGCGGCTAGCGAGGTTTCCAAGAGCTTGTTTTCGGTCCGGTAGAAAACCTAATTCAATAGAGGCTAACCCAAATTCGTCTGCCAATTCTGGCGACGAGTTGGCGATCTCACGACATACTCTATCAAGACCACTATCCAGATTCAGCCCAGCTTCAGTACAGATAACCAAAAGATCGAGCGCGTCTGGCAAGGTTTTACGAATTGCTTCATATCTTTTCGACACTTTGTTTTTCACAAGCATATCCGGAAGGATATACCCAACAAATCCAGCACCGATTGACGCAAGAATACAAACAAAAAAATCCCAATCCCAGGGATTTGTCCCTAGAAAGTACATCAACGCTAGGCTTGTAAATAACAGAGGCAACGATATTTTTGCAAAGAGGTAAGTAACGAGCGCATCCTTTGAACGCCAACCACCTTGAGCGAGTTTTGCCGCCATGACGCGGGCACGTTCACCTCGCATGAGTTGCATTTTTTTCACAACCCCATGCATGAGGTTTTCGCGCACAATTAGCTTGCTGCGTTGTTTGGTCTCATTGGCGATGTTCTCTTTTAGCGCCGTCCGCCGCTTATCCAGGCTTTTAATTCGCCCTGGCAACGCGTCTTTTACAAGAAATGCTCGCCACATCATTAAGGCAACAGCCAAGGATGCCCCGCCCGCAATAAGGGCTAACATATCCTCGGACCGAAGAAAATCTGGTAATAGGCTAACTAGATCGACCATGTCGCCTCCTAAATTTCAAATCTGACCATTTTTGCCATTACCGCGCACCCCGTTCCGATCATTGTTAGACCGGCACCAATCATATAGGCACCTCTAGGATCTTCGATCAGCGTACCAACATACGCATCATTGGCGAACCATAAGAGTACGAACATGATAAAAGGCAGAGATCCAATAATCCAGGCACTGGCACGTGCTTCTGAAGACATCGCTTTAATTTTAAGTTTAATTTGCCGACGTTTGCGCAAGGTATTGGCGAGTCCGCCCAATGTTTCAGCGAGGTTACCGCCCGTCTCCCGTTGAATGGAAATGGCAATAATCAAAAATTTGAAGTCTGGTAGATCAATCCTTTTAGCAACGTCCCAAAGACCATGCTCAATACTCTGCCCGACACGCATTGCATCTGCCACGCCCCGAAATTCCGCACCGACTGGATCGGGCGCGTCGTTACCAACTGTGACAATCGCCTCACTGATCGGCAATCCTGCACGCAGGCCGCGGCACATAAGCTCGATTGCCTCTGGAAAGGTTTTCATAAATTTTTTAATCCGGCGCTGTCCAAGAAACCCAACAACTACATGCGGAAAAAATAAACCGCAGAATAAGCCCATTGGAATAGCAAGAAACAGCTGAATATCGTATAAAACGTGACTCAAGACCGCTACAACTAGCGCCAATACAACAGCGATCGAAGAATACTGAGAAATCGAGATTTTTCTCCCCGTTTTCTCAAGCCTACTGCGAAGAAGATCTGGGTTGGGAATCAATTTTTTTAGTAACAGATCAACTATTTTAATACCGCTAGTTTCTTGCGATCTCCGGGCTGTCTCCCTTGCTTTGGTTTTACCGGTCGTTTTCTGACCTTGGCTTATCTCTGATAATCTACGCCGTGAGTTGGAAGCATGATTTGCTCCACCAGCAAACGCAAATACCAAAAGCAGCGAAATCAATAAGGTAGCACCGCCAACGACGAGCATAACTGTTAACTGATCGATAGGTCCGGAAGTTCCAAACATTATACAGCTCCCAATAGCATTTTTTCTAAGCCGAAATAGGCGGCACGAGGGGCGAAATGAGGGCGTAGTCCCGTCGACTTGAAATCACCCAGCAACCGACCGCCTTTATCTTCCCCATGGAATTCATACCAGAAGAGGTCCTGCATGGTGATGACGTCTTCCTCCATGCCGACGACTTCGGAAATATATGTGACACGACGCACACCGTCCCGCATCCGGCTAATCTGGACGATAAGATCAATGGCAGACGCAATTTGTGTCCGAACTGCCTTCGCCGGCAAATTCACATTGGACATGCCAACCATATTCTCTAGCCGTGTTAAAGCTTCTCTCGGACGGTTAGCATGGATTGTTGATAGAGATCCATCATGACCCGTATTCATAGCTTGCAGCATGTCAATTGCTTCGCTGCCACGAATCTCACCAAGAATAATTCGGTCAGGACGCATCCGCAGAGCATTTTTCAATAGATCTCTCATGGAGATCTCACCGCCACCCTCCAGGTTTGCCGACCGTGTTTCCAGTCTTACAACATGAGGTTGCTGTAGTTGAAGTTCTGCTGCATCCTCAATGGTGACAATTCGCTCACCCGGATCGATTAACTGCGAAATGGCATTAAGCATTGTGGTTTTACCCGAGCCAGTACCACCCGAAATCAAAATATTCAAGCGACACCTACCAGCAACGCGCAAGACAGTTGCCGATGCAGGAGACAGGTTTTTTGTGCGCTCCATTACATCCAGTGTTATTTTTTGTTTCGCAAATTTACGTATTGAAATAGTGGGCCCGTCAATCGCCAGTGGCGGGATGATAATATTAACACGGCTACCATCGGCCAGGCGGGCGTCCACGAGTGGGCTGGTTTCATCGACACGACGGCCAACATGACTCACAATTCTACTTGCAACGCTTAGTACATGAGCATTATCTCGAAATTGGCAATCGGACAGAACGAGCTTACCTTCTTTTTCGATAAACACTTGTTTCGGGCCGTTGACCAAAATATCTGTTATGCCGTCGTCAGCCAATAACGGTTCAAGCGGACCCAAACCGAGCATATCATGCATCAGGCTTTCAGTTAATTCGCGTTGCTCGCGTTGATTAAGCTGAATACGCTCCTCAATCAAAATGTCCGTAATAATGTCCGAGATATCGCGAGCAAGATCCAGCCTATCCATCGTAACGGCAGCACTGATATCAATACGTTCCATTAACAAGGGCTGCACAATAGATTTGATACCTTCTAGATGCGCATTAATTTTAATGCCCGTCGTTTCCGGCGCCATAGACAGATTGAAAACGGCGGAGGAATCTTCTTCTTCCTCCTCTTCCGTATCCGCACTTCTGGCCAAAGGGACAACTGGCTCAGCGAGTTCTTCCTCTTCAGCAGATGGATTTTCCTGGAACGAAGCAAGATTTTGAGGTTGATCGAATTCCGCTTGAATTTCCGCAGGAGCGACAGGGTCAGCACCAAAGACTGTTACGCCTTCCTCAACAATCTGTGTATTATCCGGCGTGTTGGCACTTGTTGTAGATTCGGAAAAATTTGTTTGTCCCGAACCATTAGTAGCAGCCGTAGGACTTACGGGCGTTGCTCCATTTGTATTTTTCTTATTTTCGAATTCAGACCATAATCCGACCGTCAAGTCATTCACCAAAGTCCGTTGCTCGAGCACATTCAGTTGAATCTTCTCACGCGACATCGCGTCGCGAACGAACGTTTTTACCTGTTGAGCAACGACGGAACGGTTTTCGTCGGTCGAAAGATTTGGTAGAAGCGTGTCTCGAACTTCCGGCATGTATTTTGCCAAAAGCTCAGCCGCCGTTGATCCTGCCGCACTTGGTGCAGTGGGAACAGGTTTGACTTTACTGTCAGAAGAAGATGATCTCCACAAACTCACCCTTTAGGCCCCACTTCTTTTTTCTTCTTGCCACCTGGAACCATCTTGAAAAGTCCCTTCTTTTGCGGCTCAGTATAATCGGAAACATCTGCTGAGATTTCGCGCAGAACTTTAGCGATTGAAGATTTCGCAGCAACCTCACCGATTGCCTTACCCGCATTCGCACAAATCGTCATAGTTTTTGCTTCTTCCGGAACGGTATAGTCTACTTTTTCATTCAACCCACGTTCGAAGTCCGCTTTGGAAACCTGCGCAGATCGCTCAGTACCTACTCGGCTTACTATTTTTAAGATGCGACCTTTTGTTTGCAAAGACGTCATTGCCTGGGTAATGCGGTTAATATCGCGAATACCTGCTAATGATTGATCTGAAATCAAAATCACCGTGTCCGCAGAGGCCAACAACGCACCTTGTGTCGGGAGAAGGTGGCGTGGCAAATCTACAATCACCTGGTTATAGTCCTGGCTAATTTCGCCAATCAAGGTATCAATCGATTCTTCACTTAGTTCGACTACCTCGTCGATTGGTTCTTCCGTGCCCAGAACAGCAAGTTTATCGCCGTCTTTCACGATCGCACTGTCTAAAAACAATTTATCCAAACGATGCGGGTTTTCCAGTGCTTCACGGAAACCGCCACCAGTTTCGATATCAAGGGACAATGTTGAAGTGCCAAAATGTAAGTCGAGGTCTAGCAATGCTGTCCCCAACTTCTCTTCATTCGCCATAATCCAGGCCATGTTCGTTGCAATAGTAGTTGCCCCGACGCCACCGCGTACACCAACAACAACTGTCAAGCGGCCGCTTTGCGCAGCCTGAAAGGCTTGAGATTGTCTATCAACATTTTCGACAGCGTCCTTTAGAACTTCCATCGTGAGCGGCTTTACGAGATAATCTTTCGCGCCCAGTGCTATCATTTTGCGAAATAGACTAACATCATTTGATGTCCCGAGAATGATCAGCGTATTGTTTGGGCCGACTTTTCGAATAAGACGAGTAATATCGCCATCTGGATCAATACTCTTACTTATATCTGCCAGAATAACTTTAGGAGAATTTCCCGGCTCAATACGTTCAAGTGCGGCTGCTATACCGCCATCTTGACTAGCGTCGGCAGACCATTCCAGAGCGGAGCAAACTTCGCGGCTTACGCCCAAGGAATGTTCGTCATCTACAAAGGCCATAAAGTCTTCGCAAACTTGTGTTCCAAATAACGTGCTTAAATTTGATGCTGCGTTGCCCATGCGTTTAATCTCCCTTAATTGCTTTCCGAACTGGTTGAAGCACCGCCTGCACCAGCGCGGTATGTCTCAACAGCTTTAGCTGCACGTTCTCCGATGGCAGGGCTCGAATTATTTGGGTCGATCAGATCTTTTGGATTGTCGACCATTCCCGCCAATGCGTTTGCTGTCGAACAACCCATATTTGGCAGTGGAAGGTTTTCAAACCCTAAGCCTTTCGGACGGTACCATCCGTTTTCACAATCTGGATCGACAGTAGCCACATATTTTGTGGAATAAACTCGTAATGAATCCCGGCTGTTCTCTTTAGTGACAACAGGCGAAATTTTGAAACCACGGTCTTGCAAGAACTCACTTACTTCGCCAAAACGTTGCTCATTAAGACCGCTATTGCCAACGAATGTCGGTAATTCAACTTCAAGGTCCGCTCCAAAGCCTATTCCTTGTGCTTCTAAAAATCCAAGTATCTTACCTTTTGACAAGTCACTCATTCCGGCACGGCCTGGTTCAAACTCAACGATAACCGTCGGCGTTAGTTTATCCACGCTAATATTCTTTGCTAAGTTGGCGTTTTGAGGTGACGCCGTCTCGTTGAAACTCGGATCAAAAGCAACTGGAGAACAAGCTACTGACAATGCAGACAGTGCAACCAGACTAATCAAATTTAATCGTTTCATTGGATTTTTCCGATACATTTGGGTTACTCCAGAATAAAGCCTGCAGGACCAACTAGTTTAACCTGGTCGTTCGCAGCAGTTGTTGATGAAGGTTGGGCCGTTGGAGCGTCTTTACCCAACGTCGGCCGGAAATTCTCACCGTCTACATACATATCGCTATCATTCGGTGGAATATATCCATCCGTAGGATCTGCAATACGTGAATTGGAAGGCTTAACTAAATATGGTGTAACAATTATGATCAATTCAGTTTCATTTTTCTGGAAAGAAGCAGATCTGAATAGAGCACCCAGGATAGGAATTTCTCCTAACAACGGTGTTTTGGAAATATTATTGTTACCATCATTATTCAGCAAACCGCCAATAGCAAAACTCTGCCCACTTGCAAGTTCAACCGTTGTTTCTGCGCGTCTCGTTAATAATGACTGAATAAAAGAACCGTTCACATTAATTGCAGAATTTGAAGAAAGCTGGCTAACTTCAGGCTTAACCTGCAGATTTATACGGTCTTCACCAACAATCGTCGGAGTGAATTCCAATTGAACACCGAACGGTTTGTATTCGACCGTAACAGCACCATCTTCTTGTGGTACGGGAATTGGAAATTCACCACCTGCGAGAAAATACGCAGACTCACCAGATAGAGCTGTCAGATTTGGTTCGGCTAGAACGGTTAATAATCCTTCTTCATCCAAAGCGTCAACCAAGGCATTTACATTGACGTTATCGTCTTGATAACCTGCATACCCTTGAGTTCCAGTCGTTGGCCGAATAATAGTACCCGCGGCGTCCACAATGTCAGCCCCTCTCGCGAAACCCAGAGCCGCATCGCCGATATTACCCAAAACTTCCCAGTTCACACCGAACCGCTTTGTGACAGATCGGTTAACTTCAGCAACCCGGACGCGAAGATTGACTTGCATCGCACCCTCAACATCTATGCGATTGAAAACAGTTCCGCCGCCAAGGTAAAGGGCCGCCATACGATTAGCGTCTTCGGCTTCCGCAGCCGTCTTTACTCGGCCCGTCAACATAATACCTGTAGGTGTTGATCGCGCTTGCAGCCCGCCATATGCAGAAATACTCTCCAAACTCTCGTTGAGCGACGTCACATCATGAGTGATCGTTACCGGAGAATTCAGTAGAACTCTGCCTTTTGCATCCAGGGCGAATAAATTTGTGCTACCGGTCCCTTTACCAAAGACATAAATAATCGTTGGTGACTGTACCTGCACATCGGCTAATTCTGGATTTCCGATAAAGACAGATGTCGCGGGTTTATCAAGTTGAACCAGCTTTCCTGAATTCAGCGTTAAGGCAAGAATATCACCTTTTGAATTAATAACTTGCGCTGCATTAGACATTGACGGAGTTATCACGGCTAAACACAAAGCCAACCCAAACGCTGCTATCGGTTTTACTATTTTCGTCAGCATTGAAACTACTCCTTAGTCGAACAACTTCTGCTTGGCTTCGCCAGCTCTTACGACATTGATAACTGTTGTGGGAATTCCTGTACGTCGCGGACCCGTAACAATAGAACTTGCCTCGCTATCCCATGTATGGCCACGTCCGCGCTCACTCTTAAATACAAGTTTACCGTCTTTACTCTTTTTCTCGTCAGTAACTTGAGCCAGGCTTCGTAGCGATAAACTTAACTGTCCCATTTCCTTGGCAACTGTAAGTATTTCAACCTGTTTAGGCGTTACTTCAAGCGTTGCAAGACCGCGTACAGATGCTGCCTGTTCTTGATCATTCGTCGACTGATCCATGGCAATAACTCTGGCATTTGTAAGTATTGTTTCACTCGCACGTCGCGCTCCTGATCCGTCATCTTCGGATTCAGATTCTGTAACCCTACCGTGCGTCAAAACAACGTCTACCCGATCACCGGGAAATACGAACCCCGCAATACCGGATGATGCATTAATCGATATTGAAATAGCACGTTTTCCCGGATTCAAAACTGCAGCTAAGAAGCCTTGTTCGCCTGGCTTAATAAACCTCGAATCGGTGACTGGTTCGCCATTTCCGACGCCCTGCCGTACAACCGTTCCGATAAATTCCTCCAAAGTACGTACATTTTCTACAATATACACTTCTTCCATATCGTCAGAATCCGGCCAGGGCTGCCATTTCAAATGTTTCTCTTGCACCAAGGTTCCTGCAGGAAGATCTGTAGAGACGACAAGAATCTGATTCTCGGCCCTAACGGGAGCAACATCAACAGTTTCTACAAGGGGCTGTTTTTGCTGTCCAACCCAACTGCGAACGAAGAAAATGGTTGACCCAGTGATTAATAGAGCAAAAACGATTAGTAAAATTTTTCGCGCCATGGTGCTAAATCCATTATGTTTCAATTAAATACTACGTTACGCCGCAAGACATTAATTTCAGGTTAAATTTAGGATGATTTCATATGCTTATGCCGATAATTTTTTCGTAGGACACAAGAATACTCAAACTCCCAAATGCAACGGCAACACCATATGGCACCTGCGTTTTCGATCGTATCGCAAACATCACTCCACGTGCGAAACCTGTTCCTTCGAAAGCCTGGCGAATTCCTTCACGCGAAACAATCAAAGTCACTAAAATCCCGCCAGCCATAACGGTTACAAACAAAAATTCTGTGAGAAGCGATGGCCCTGCCCACAAAGAAAGGGCCGCTATCATTTTGATGTCGCCTGCTCCGAATAATTTTAAAGTGAAGAGAATAAATCCAACACCAAGAACACTCGAGGCGGCAATCAAGCTACTTACCCAATCGACGTTATCTGGTGTAACCATAATCATCAGGGGGTAAAGTATTACGATGGCAATACTTACAAAATTGGGGATGGTAAAATCTCGGATATCTGACAGAGCGGCATACACAATTAACGAGAATAGAAAAAATAATATCAAGTGATAAAAAATAATCATTCAGAATCTATTTCGAAAAATGCTCTTTCATTTGGAAAGAATTACTTAAGCAACAAACTGGCCTTCCGCCAGAAGGGCTTAGAAGACACAGCTGTCCACACCCGTATTCGTTATGGCAAAACTTCCACCAACCGCCGTACAAAAATCGTCAGTTATGTTTGTAAACGAGGTCAAGATTGTATCGCCCGTGGCTGTAAATGCGACCACTCCAGCGACAGCGACGAGAGCCGCAATTAATCCATATTCAATTGCTGTGGCTCCGGCATCGTCCTCAAAAAACTGAGTAAATTCAAACATAATGACCTCCAAAACTCTTCTTCAGCAATGTCTTAAAAAAATTGTTCAGTATTTGTAGAGTGGGTGGAGCGCTTCAAAAAGCGCTCCACCCGAGATTCTCATTAAGACTTAGTCTTATGTGCAGCTGCCCGCACCGTTATTAGTCAGGACGAAGGTGCCATCTGTACCATTACAAAGAGCTGACGCAATATCACTGAATGCTTTAGTGACTGTGTCACCAAGAGCAGTAAATGCAACTACGCCAACCAATGCAACAAGCGCTGCGATAAGGCCATACTCAATGGCTGTCGCACCCGACTCATCATTTACGAAAGAACGAATAACTTTAATCATTTTCAGTCTCCTAATACTCAGGAAAAATTCCTGACACTAAACAAAACTTGGTTTTCAGCCCCTCAAGGAAAATAACCCGTCGGCACCTAGACTTTTCAGCCTGCAACAAAGCGCAACCTGCAAAGCCCCTTAACATCTAAAGCGCTTTCCAAGTTCGTCTTGCCTCGCGCCTTGTTGAGCATTTAAACCTCAATTGATTAATCAATAGTTAAAAGAAAAATGATTTTTATGTCGTAATTCGAAGTAAAAATTGCATAAATTTTTAAATATATTCTTTATTTATTAGTATAATTTAGAAAAAATTATGAATTCTATGTTTCTAATCTACCTGACCTATAATAAAGAAGAGTAATACTTCGGTAAAATAAGTTTTTATTTCTCATTACATAGATAAAATTTTGTAGAAATTTACAGGAATTCTTTAGGCAACGTTAATGTTTTAGGCACATATTATTCGCAATTAATTTCGTCATATTAAATATGGTGTCAGCATGAACAAAAGATTTACCTTCACTTCGTTTTACCAAAATCTAAGAGAATTTGGCCGTAATACTCGCGGCGTTTCTGCCGTTATTATTGCGTTTCTTGCAATTCCTTTGTTTGGCTTCGTTGGGCTTTCAGTCGATCTTGGCCGTGCCTATGTGTTAAAATCTAAGCTATCAACGGCTGTTGATGCTGCAGGCCTAGCTGCAGGCCGAAATATTTTTGCAGACGACGCAGAAATTTACGCCGATGCACAAAAATATTTCGATGCGAACTTTCCGTCAGGATATATGGGCACATCTCCCATTACAATGGATGCAACAACGTTAAATTGGGATGCTACCCGAGAAAAAATTACACTTAATGTACGAGCAGACATGACGACTACATTCATGAACGTACTAAAACAACCAGAATTAACTGTTGGTGCAAGTACTGAGATTACGCGATCCAACCGAGGCCTGGAATTAATCATGGTTCTTGATAACACAGGATCAATGGCACGTGACAGTGGCACAGATTCTTATACTGGTGTCGAAGCCACTATGAGAATTGAGGATCTGAGAAGATCCGCAAAGAAACTTACAGAGATTCTTTATAGCAACGAAGATACACAGGATAACCTGTGGGTAGGGCTTGTCCCGTACGTTACGCAGGTGAATGTCGGATATGACAATATAGCTTTTTTGAAATCAACTGAAAGAAGCAATATTAAAAGCAGCTCATCCAGCATCTTTAAGGACGACACAACACATCACCAATCGATAGCCTCGGGTGGTACTAGTTATGGATGGAAAGGCTGCGTGGAATTGCGCGGCAATTTAGATGGCGGAACAACAGATGTGACAGATAATCCGCCGAGTAACGACTTCGCGCCATATTTTTACACGTCCAATACATACGATAATGATTGGATCGGTAATGGAATTACACATCAAACATTCGGACAGAATGATGTGGACGATTTCTTTGATTCTGTAGGTGAAGGCCCCAATGCTGGCTGTCCTAGTCCCATACTTCCGTTGACTGCAGAAAGATCGGTTGTTGACGCGGCTATTGACGACATGCGCCCGTGGTACAGCGGCGGCACGATGGGTAATGTTGGTATGGTTTGGGGGTGGCGCGCAATCTCTCCACGCTGGCGCGGTTTATGGTCGGGATCGTCCACATACAACCTGCCAACGGGATATACTGCCCTTCCTATTGACTACAATGACCCACTAATTGACAAAGTCGTCATTATGATGACTGATGGCCAGAATCTCATATTCAGCCATCAAAGCAGTACAGATGGCTATGATTATAACTCCTATGGTAGCAAAGACGTTGCCGCAACGGCTGTGGCGACAACAAAACACAATGAATATGGCCGCCTAAAAGGATATAGCAGCTCTGTTCGGGCAGGGTATGAAGATGATGTGGATGCAAAATTTGCTCAATTGTGCACTTCCATGAAATCCGCTGGTATCACGATATATACTATTAAGTTTAAAGCCGGAAATGAAAGCCTATATAGGAATTGTGCCACTTCGACGAAACATTACTACGACTCCCCCTCTACAGCTGATTTGGAAGCAGCCTTCACATCTATAGGGCAAGAGCTCAGTAACTTGCGTATCTCCAAGTAACCCTTTACGGTTGCTAGTGAAGTAATAAAAGCGACGGTTCTGCCGTCGTTTTTTTTATTGACCGGGCCGAAGCAAAGTAAATATTCTAGCGTGTTGCAAGGCGTATTGTAGCAACATTTCCATCCATCATCTCAATGCACCAATGATGTCGCTATAGCGTAGGTTAAATGGTGGGGATTGTGTCTGGGGTCCCTAGAGAGAGAAAAGCCTGACCTTTCTCATTGAATACAGCTATTGCCCACGCTTCTCGACGACATAGCAGGACTAATTCAGGCATAAAACTAGCAACGACAACTGCCGTGCCGATAAATCCGCAAAATTGGAAGACTGATTACGAATTGTAACAAATTAAGGAGAAGCTGGAAACTCGATTTTGTCCGTAAATCGAGGACGGAAAAAGGCGTTTCTATAAAAGACTTGATCGCCAAAAAACCCAATATCACCTGTAAGATAAGGAGTATAGTTATATACGAGTTCGGCTACAACGAGTGTTTCACCATTATCTAAGGTCTCACCGGAACCGGCATCCGGAAAAGCTGATGGCAATGTCGCATTTCCATTTATCGTCGTACCAATTGCACTCACTGCGCCGGTGACGGATCCAGATATACGCTGACTCAGTATTTCTGGCGCTTGCCCAGTCCGTCCTTCAACCGACGTCAATATCATCATTGCGTCACCCGTAATATCGAATGGCTGGGCCATAAAAAACGCCGAATCCATGATATTTGAGATTTCTGTTTCTGTCATTGTCTCATTGCCTGAACGGGCTACCAAATCAGAAAGCGTTGCAACAATTCTATCCAGTTTCTGCATTATCAATGCATAACGCGCCACCTCAAAACTACCGGCGGCAAGTAACATTAATAGAGGCAATAACATGGCAAATTCGACCATGGCGACACCACGGCGATTGCGTATGAAGGAATAGACACCGTCCAGCGATTTGTCTTTAAGTTTTCTAAGCAGGGTTTTCATACTGACCTCAACTTTTCATATGGGTGTAAGGAACGCTTCGCTCCGTCCCACCATTAATATTAATAAGGTTCATTTTGCACCACAATGGAGGCGGCCATTGGAATTGTTCCGTCTAAAATCGGAAGTACCTCGCCGCTTAGAAAATTCCAGTTGTAGGAAATCGTATAAAGTACGATATCCCCTTGCACGCCGAGGCCGGCAGTACCGAAATCTGCGTCATAGGTGCCATTCCCGTTCACCTCGGTCCATGGTTCTCCTGTGGGGTATATGGTTCCGTCTGGGGCAGTAAACGGCCCTGGATCCCAATTACCATCCCCATCAAGGTCCGTAAAATCTTCGCCTTGACCTACATATGCGAAATTTTCATAGACGAGTGTTGTCACATCAGCCGTCGTCAACCCCAACAAACCTAAGGAAGCTTCGTTGATCATATCAACAATCGCCTGGTCGTTACTGACACCGTCCTGAATTTGCCCGGTTAACCCGAGGCGTGACGCATCACGCAGACTACCTTCGACGACAGTATTGATGAACATCCCAATGCTCAGTTCCATAATACCGACCAAAACAAGGATCAGCACCGGTAAAACCATAGCTAATTCGACTGCGGTTGCCCCTTTAGTCTCTTGGGCAAAAGCTTTTAAGATCTGGCGCTTTAAAATACCGTGTCTTTTCATGGGACATCCTTCCACTAATTACGTGAAAACATACCCTAAAGCCCTTAATTCCTCGTTAATAGCTGTCGTGAAATTTGCTAAAATGTTAAGTAAAAAAATCTACAAAACTACTCTTTACCACCGAAGCGAAGTTCCCATTCCCCGACTTCATCATCCGTAATCTTGCGAAAGAGAACATCTGGAATTTCGAACTCATGCCCTGCCTGCAAAATATTCAATGCCTCTGCACAATCGCCTTCGATCCAATCCTTGGATGCAAGGTCCAGCCCAAGTGCCTCAGAAATTTTTGCCGAGGTTGCCGGGATGGCTGGAGCACTCAAAACCGCAAAAATTCGAATTAAATTAATCGCAATTCTTAAACTCGCAGCTGCGGCATCTGGGTCAGTTTTAAATACAGTCCACGGTGCCACTTCCGTCAAATACTCATTTCCCATTACCCAAATGGCCCGAAGCTCTTGCATAGCCTTGCGAACCTGAAGATCGTCCATATGGGTATTGTAGTTTTCCAGACGCTCATTCAACGCTTTTGCCAATAATTGCTCACGCTCTCCCGTCTCGCCGCCGGATGGAAGCGCATTACCAAATTTCGAGCTGCAGAATTTCAATGTCCGATTGACAAAATTCCCTAGAGTATCGGCGAGATCTTTATTGACTGTCCCGGCAAATCCATCCCAGGTAAAACTGGCGTCGGAAGTTTCTGGTGCGTTTGCAAGTAAATAGTAGCGCCAATAGTCTGAAGGCATTATTTCGACAGCATCAGACATAAATATACCGCGCTTTTGGCTCGTTGAAAACTTACCACCGTAATAGTTTAACCAATTGAAACCTTTAATATAATCAACCATTTTCCAGGGTTCTCTGCTGGCGAGTTGCGTACCTGGAAAAGTAACGGTATGGAACGGGACATTGTCTTTTGCCATAACCTGCACATATCGTACATCGTCCGCTTCGTACCACCAGGATTTCCAGTCACGGTTGGCTGGATCTTCGTCGGCCCATTCCTTTGTCGCAGCAATATATTCAATCGGCGCGTCAAACCAGACATAATAAACTTTATCCTCCATGCCCAGCATATCAACCGGAACACCCCATTTCAAATCTCGCGTTATGCCCCGATCATGAAGGCCCTCATCAAGCCATTTCAAAGCGATAGACGAAACCAGTACCGGCCATTCCGGATGTTTATTCACCCAGGTCCGAATTTCATCAGAGAGTTTTGATTGAAGCAAGAATAAATGCCGGCTTTCACGCACCTCTAGATTAGTGCTTCCTGATACCGCAGAACGGGGATTGAGCAAATCGGTTGGATCCAGAAGGCGCGTACAATTTTCGCACTGATCACCTCGTGCTTTGTCGTAATCGCAGTGCGGACAAGTACCTTCTACGTAACGGTCAGGCAAAAACCGATCGTCATCGATCGAATAGATCTGACGCGTAATCCGCTCGTCGATAAAACCGTTTTCAAGCAACTTTTTACCAAAATGCTGGGTCAGTTCTTTATTCTGCTGTGACGAAGAGCGACCAAAATAGTCAAAAGATAGATCGAAGGCCGCACCCAAATCCGCTTGAACCTTATGCTGCTCCGTGCAAAATTGCGAAACTTCTAGGCCGGCCTCCCGCGCTGCAAGTTCTGCTGGCGTGCCATGCTCATCCGTTGCGCAAATAAATAGAACGTCTTCTCCGCGTGCTCGCAAGTACCGGGCATGCAAATCCGAGGGCAACATGGATCCAATAAGGTTTCCCAAATGTTTTACACCGTTGATGTAGGGCAAAGCAGAGGTTATTAAATGGCGCGTCATTTGGTTGGCACTTCCTGAGATACAGCAAAAGTTATTGTTAGCGCATGTTTTACAGGAACATGTGAAGCGGGGCAAAGCAAACAATTGTCTAGGCCATCTTTTTGAATAAATCCGCCACTTTCTTCATGAGTTGCGGACCAAATTCATTATTCCTTTACCAATAATTACGATATTTTTCTAAATAGTAGTATTTATATAGTAAAGAAGTCGGTACCAGAATGATCCTTCAACGTCTTTTTCATCAACGTAATAAAATTGGAATATTGCCTACGGCGATCCCAACAAGTGATCAGTCTTATTCTGATGCATCGGAAAATGTGAAGAGCCACAGATCCGCGCTAGCTTATTGGCAGCAAGCAAAAAGAGATAATCTGCTGCCGAGCAGAAACGATTTCGATTTAGCCGCTTTAGCGTCAATATTACCAAATATTGTCCTTCTCGATGTTATTAAAAATCCGTTGGATTTCAAATATAGAGTCATTGGTAATGAGGCGATGCAGAATTTTACGAAAAACTATACCGGTGTAGCAATGTCTGAAATACCGGGAAAAGGCCCGGAATCAGCAGTTTTTTCAAGCCTGAAAACTGTCGTCCAAAGCAAAGAACCTTGTTCACAACATATCCCTTATGTTGGCCCAAATCATGATTTTAAAAAAATTTCATCCCTCGCATTGCCACTTGCCAAGGACCATGTAAACGTTGACAAAATCATGATCGTTGTCGAATTTATTCGAATACAGCCGTATCACAAGCACGCTTAACAGATGTCGCTTTCAGTATAAAATCATCTTCTTGTTTTCTTTGTCCTTGTTAAGCTGTCGCTCTATGAGCGATGGCGAACTGTGGTTATACTTCCAGAATTGCTAAACCGTAGATGGAGAAACACAGAATGATCAGCCTTCAGCAGAATAGGGAAACAACCAGCGGGCAAAAAACTGTTTCCCTCGTACTTGGATCTGGTGGTGCGCGTGGAATGGCGCATATAGGCGTTATCCAATGGCTTACTGACAACGGCTATGACATTCGGTCAATTTCCGGGGCATCCATCGGATCTTTGGTTGGCGGTATATATGCTCTCGATAAACTGGATGACTTTACTGGTTGGGTTACAGCGCTTACAAAATCAGACATCTTAAGATTGCTGGACTTTTCAATTGGACAGGCGGGTCTTGTAAAAGGCGATCGGATCATTGACACCTTGCGAGACCTTGTCGGCGACAAGCTAATAGAAGATCTTCCCATTTCTTACACGGCTGTCGCATCAGATATCGTCAATGAAAAAGAAATATGGTTCAGCAATGGCCCTCTGTTTGAAGCAATACGAGCCTCCATTTCCATGCCGATGTTTTTTACACCGGCCAAATATGGCGACCGAGAACTTTTGGACGGAGGAATGTTAAACCCTGTTCCCGTTGCCCCTACATTCCGCGATGCAACCGACGAGACAATTGCCGTCAATCTTGCAGGAGAAGCGGTAATTTTACCCAAGGCCAAAGAGCAAAATTTTGACTTTCCGGAAATAGCTGGATTTAGATCAAAGGTGAATCAATATATTGAAAACATGACTCCAGCAATATTAACAGAAACTAACTCTCGAATAGGCTTCTTTCAGATGATTGATCAGACTATAGACACAATGCAGGGTGCTATTGCGAGGCAAAAACTTGCGGCCTACCCTCCGGATATTATACTAAAAATTCCCCGTAACTGTTGTGGTACGTTAGAATTTGATCGTTCCGCGGAGATGATTGAGCTTGGATACAGTATTGCCGCAAAAACAATACGGGTTTGAGATGTTCAGGTCCCCGTTACTGTGTTAGTAAGCGGCTCCCTTTATTCTTGGACAAAACAAATGAAATTGATTGTACTTAATCTTCCGCGCAGTCTAAGCGAAACAGATTTGGCAAGTCTGTTCGAGACTTTCGGCAAAATCTCGGCCTGCAATCTAGTAATGGATGATGAAACAGGAGCCTCCAAAGGGTTTGGTTTCGTTGAAATGACAAGTGACGAAGAGGCGGAGAAAGCTATCGAAGAGCTTCACGGAAAGAAAATTGACGGAAGAAAAATTCGGGTCAAAGCTGCGCATTGAATATGGATTTCAAGGTACGGTTTTACTCGCTATCATTGGGGCCGCTAATATGTATCCGAACGCCAGCGCAACTTCAGTGAATGTAAGGAGATATCTATGCTTAGCCCAGAAGAGCGAATAGACGAGCTCGGGTTCGCACTCCCTGCTCCTGTCACCCTTCCACCAAATTTACATTTGCCTTTCACATTTGTGAACGTTCGGGGCGACAAGGTGTTCATATCTGGCCATCCAAAACAATCAATGGATGGCGCCATAGCTGGCCCATTTGGGAAAGTCGGGACGGATTTGAATACAGAAGAAGCTCAGCTCGCGGCGCGCGATATAGGATTATCCGTCCTCGCTAACCTCAAAGCTGAAATCGGGCAGTTGTCCCGTGTCGCCGGCTGGAACCGCGTTTTCGGTATGGTCAATTCGGCGCAGGGTTATGATCAGCAGCATCTTGTGATCAACGGCTTTAGTGACCTTATAATTGATGTTTTCGGTCCCAAGGTTGGACGGCATTCCCGCTCGGCAATCGGCGTCGCCGGGCTTCCTATGAATTTTGCCATAGAAATCGAAGCCGAGTTACAGTTGGCTAACAACTAATTCATTTATAGATTTTCTTCGGAAGACAGGTCGAATTTCAGAAAAATCCGAACAAATATTTCGTTTTTTCTTTGGTTTTATTTCCATATCCTTATATCAAGGGCAAGAAAAGAAATTTAGGGAAGCCTGTGAGCAAACTAGATCGCACTATTAGTATCGCACCAATGATGGACTGGACAGATCGACATGATCGGTATTTCCTGCGCCTAATCACTAGTCGCGCCTTGCTCTATACGGAAATGGTCACGACGGGCGCTATCTTATTTGGAGATGCGGATCGGCATCTACGGTTTGATCCAGCCGAACAACCCGTCGCTTTACAACTTGGCGGTAGCTCACCTGACGATTTGGCAAAATGCTGCGAAATTGCTGAACCTTATGGTTATCGGGAAATAAATCTGAATGTTGGTTGCCCGTCGGACCGGGTCCAAAACGGAAGGTTCGGAGCCTGTTTAATGGCGGAACCGAAAACAGTCGCCGCTTGCGTCTCGGCAATGAAGGCCGCTACGTCCCTCCCCGTCACTGTTAAAAACCGCATCGGCATCGACAATCTGGATAGTTACGCACATTTAACGGAATTCACCGATACCATCGCTGCCGCGGGATGCAAAACTTTTATTATCCATGCTAGAAAAGCTTGGTTGACCGGATTGAGCCCGAAAGAAAACCGTACAATCCCTCCCCTCGATTATGATCGCGTTTATCAGCTTAAACAGGATTTTTCAGAGTTAGAGATCATCATTAACGGCGGCATCCAATCAACAGACGAAATTGATCTACATCTTGACAACGTAGATGGTGTGATGATTGGCCGGGAAGCTTATCAAAATCCTTATTTTCTTGCAGAAATCGATAAGCGATATTTTGGTCTTGAAGAAACAGCACCGGAACGAAAAGAAGTTGTCGAGCGGATTTTGCCTTACATTGACCGTGAAATGGCCAATGGCGTTCCGCTTAAATCCATTTCGCGGCATATGCTTGGATTATTCCAAGGACGACCCGGTGCTAAGGCCTGGCGTCGCCATATTTCTGAAAATGCCCATTTAAACGGGGCGGCTCCGTCTCTTTTGGAAGCCGCCGCCGCAAAAACACGCTAACGAGTATTTCATATTTGCTGCGGTTTGTGCTCTTACACTCAATCAATCACTACTTTTTCGGTGATCTAAGCTATAGGCACCGGCTCCAACACCAACAAGAATGAGTAGTCCACCGGCGACCGCGATATTTTTCATCAACAAAATCATCTGGACCTGATCTTCCGGTTGAAAATGAAATAAGATCCCGGATACCACGCAAAACCCCGCCAATAGAAAAGCAGCGATACGGGTCTGCCAACCAACAATCAATGCCAAACCGCCGCCTACTTCTAAAATTATAACCAAAGGAAGGATGATACCTGGAATGCCAACTGACTCCATATACTGCTGCATACCGCTGTAATTACCAATTTTGCTAATACCGGCAGGCAGAAATAATGCTGCAACAAGTATCCGACCAATTAGGACAAATAGGGGGTTCAATTTTTCCAATTGAAGTATCCTCGGCTGATTGTTTGAAAGGCAGTCATCGTAATTTTTCACTCGCTTATGTTTTGACATCATGAACGATCTATCAGCGAACAAATTGATGAACTTATCGCGCTTGTGAATGATAGGCCTCGTTAGGCATCATATCGATAGCCACTGACATTCGGTTACTCATATTAAAAAATGCGACGGTCGCCGATATGTCCCAGATATCCCGATCAGACCATCCTATATCCCGAAGCGTTTTTCGGTCCTCTTCTTCGATCTTGGCAGGCGTCTCTGTCAATTTATTAGCAAAATCAAGCATGGTTTTTTGCTTTGGCGATAATTCAGCCGCACGATAGTTCATCACCATCAATTCCCCAAGGATTGGATCGCCTGATAATTCCCGGACAGCGGCACCATGGGCCGTAAGGCAGTAAAAACACTTATTTACAGAAGAAACAACAACTGCAATCATTTCCCGTTCAAGCTTGGACAAACCGGAATCCCCAAGCATCAAGTCACCATACATATCCGAGAAAGCCCGCAATTTAGCAGGGTCGAAGCTATAAGATGCGAGAACATTTGGGACCATTCCCAGTTTCTCATCACAAATGTCAAAGTATTTTTGCGTGCCCGCGTCCAGATCTTTTCTTTCAGGTACGGGAACATCTAGAGCGTGAATATATTTAGGCTGAGACATAGAAGGCTCTCCTTTTTAGTTGTTCTTTTGTTGGCTAACCGTTTTGCCCACGATGCCGTAGGAGATGGTCGGCGAGAACACAAGCCATCATCGCTTCTCCGACGGGAACACCGCGAATTCCGACGCACGGATCATGCCGACCCTTGGTCATAATTTCTGTCTCATTGCCATCTTTGTCCACCGTATCACGCGGTTTAAGAATGGACGATGTCGGCTTTACGGCAAACCGAACAACAATATCCTGCCCCGTAGAAATTCCGCCAAGAATTCCACCGGCATGGTTACTGACAAATCTTGGTCCGGTCTCATTTCCCTGACGCATTTCGTCAGCATTGGTCTCACCAGTCAACGCCGCAGTTGAAAATCCATCGCCTATCTCAACACCTTTAACGGCATTGATCGTCATCATCGCTCCGGCGAGATCAGAATCAAGTTTTCCATAAACGGGAGCTCCAAGGCCTGCCGGAACACCAGTCGCAACAACTTCAATAATCGCTCCGACGGAAGAGCCATTTTTTCGAATTCCATCGAGATATTCTGCCCAGTTATCCACCATACCCGGATCCGGGCACCAGAACGGATTTGTATCTATGACCTCTAGAGAACATCGCTCGCGATCTACAACACGGTCACCTATCTGCGTCAAATACCCTTTGATAGTAACGGAGGGGCCGAGAATTTTTCTAGCGATACCACCTGCAGCCACCCGAGCAGCTGTCTCACGGGCGCTCGACCTGCCGCCACCACGATAATCGCGAATACCATATTTCGTATGGTACGTGTAGTCTGCGTGTCCCGGTCGAAATTTGTCTTTGATATCACCATAATCTTTAGATCGTTGATCTTTGTTTTCGATTGACAGGCTTATGGGGGTCCCTGTTGTTTTCCCTTCGAACACACCTGACAAGATCTTCACCAAATCCGGCTCTTTACGTTGCGTTGTGAATCGGGATTGCCCGGGCTTACGGCGGTCCATCCAGAACTGAATTTCCTCTTCGCTCACTTCAATAAGTGGCGGGCATCCATCTATGACGCATCCAAGGGCTGGGCCATGACTTTCGCCCCAGGTTGTGACCCGAAAAAGATGGCCAAAACTATTATGTGACATAACGAATTCCGTCTAAACTTAACTGAAATGAGGTTTTCACTTCTCTATGTCCGGTGCGTCTTCCGCTTTCATCCCGACCACATGATATCCAGCATCGACATGATGGGTTTCACCAGTCACGCCGGCACCTATATCGCTCAATAAATATAACGCTGATCCGCCGACGTCATCGATTGTGACGTTTCTCTTCAACGGAGAATTATATTCATTCCATTTGAGAATATATCTAAAGTCCCCAATGCCAGAAGCCGCAAGCGTTTTTATGGGCCCGGCGGACAATGCATTCACCCGGATATTATTTTTTCCCATTTCCATGGCCAGATAACGAACGGAGGCTTCCAAGGCGGCCTTAGCGACACCCATCACATTATAATGAGGAATAACTCGCTCAGCACCATAGTAGGTCAACGTCACCATACTGCCGCCGTCTGACATTAACGGAGCTGCACGCTTTGCGAGCGTTGTGAATGAAAAACAGGAAATATCCATGGTCATCAAGAAATTATCGCGAGTTGTATCAGAATAATTTCCGCGTAGCTGTGCCTTGTCCGAATATCCGATTGCATGAACGAAGAAATCAATTTTTCCCCATTTCTCTTCCAGTACCGCAAAGACGGCGTCCATTGAGTCATCGTCACTTACATCACATTCAAGGACAGTATCTGATCCAACGCTTTCCGCGAGCGGAATAACCCGTTTTCCCAGAGCTTCACCTTGATATGTAAAAGCAATTTCTGCGCCATGCTCATGTAATGTACGCGCTATCCCCCAAGCGAGCGAATGACTATTGGCAACCCCCATAATCAATCCTCTTTTGCCTGCCATCAGACCGTTATGCTGTGTCATCAACGAAACCCCATCATTACAAATACCGTAACCATCTTACTATCTAACTTGACTGAGAAACACAGTCAAAAGACTTATTGGGCCTAATATCTACAACTATTAGTCCTTTAATTTTGATCGTGCGTCATAATCGTGTTTCTCCGACCATTTTGTAACCCAATCTTGTAATTCTTCATCTTGCTGATCAGGCAGGACGACTTTCAGCTTTACAAGCTGGTCCCCTCTTCTCCCTTTTTTCGGCGCACCAATGCCTTTTCCTTTTAGACGGAGAGTGGTCCCGGTGTTTGAACCTTGCGGGATCTTTAAATTAACAGTTCCATCTACTGTGGGCACTTTAACTTGCGCACCGAGAACGGCTTCCGGCAAACTAACCGGGAGTTCAACCAGCACGTTAGATCCTTCGCGTTTGAACAAAGCATGCGTTCGAACAGAGACGTTTATTAATATGTCACCGGAGGGTCCACCCCCAGTACCTTTGTCGCCCTGCCCTTTAAGCCGGATTTGCTGTCCATCAGTAATTCCGGCAGGAATATTTACATCAAGTGTTCTGCCGCCTTCCCCCATAGTCAGACGGCGTGTTCCTCCAAGAGCACTTTCAACGAAAGTTATCTCAATAGCAAACTTGCGATCCTTGCCTTTTTGGACAGTCTCTCCTTGAAAGCCCCCTCGCCGGAAATTACCAAATATCTCAGAAAAAATATCTTCCGTGCCGCCTCCACTGAAACCGGTTGTCGATTGGCGAAATGGTCCAGAACGATCGCCACCGAAACCAGGATGCTTTTCTTGGCCTGATCCATCGATTTCACCTCGATCGTACCGAGCCTTCAGTTTTTCATCGCCCAGGATATTATAAGCAGCGGAT
Organism: Sneathiella sp.; assembly: GCF_036960985.1. Classification (NCBI taxonomy): domain Bacteria; kingdom Pseudomonadati; phylum Pseudomonadota; class Alphaproteobacteria; order Sneathiellales; family Sneathiellaceae; genus Sneathiella; species Sneathiella sp. The sequence continues at coordinate 22,888 of NZ_JBALWD010000018.1, forward strand.
ATTACCTTGAACTTCTCTTCAACTTTCGTATCGCCCGGATTGGCATCTGGATGATGTTTCTTCGCAAGCTTGCGATAGGCAGACTTTATTTCTTGCGGATTAGCCCCCTTCGCAACACCGAGTATCGTATATAAATCTTTCATTGATTATTGTATCAATCACTCTTTTATCAAAAACAGGCTCAAACTCAGCCTTCTATCATTTGTAAAAACACATGTCTGCGTTAATTCGTTCTCTGTATTTGCCGTATTTCCATATGCGTCAATGATTTTTCCAAATTTGCAAGTGCAACACTGGCATCAGCCGATCCATTATCCTTTGCCTTTTCCCACCAGTAATACGCGCGAACCCGATCAATTGGGACAGCGTGGCCACTAAAGAAAAGCCTGCCCAACCGATATTGTGCTTCGGCGTTATTTTGTTGCGCCAGTACAGCCCATATACTCAAAGATTGCTGATACTCCTTCAAAGTATATGCCAAATCCGCCATTTCCAGTTTCTCTTCAAGCGTTAAGCCGTTTTGTCCGGTCGCTTTCGTCGAGACAGTTACCGCTGACGCTGCCGCAGCGGCTTTCGGTACTGCTGCAGACGTTGGCGCGGGAGCGGCCACAGTTTTGGCCGTTGGTTCAGTAGCTTCTGCCGCATTGCCTTGTGTCGACGATTGCGGGGTCACCGCCACCGCCGTTGGAACCGCGGCTACGGCAGCAACCTTTATTTCTGGGTTATCTTTGCTTGTTGTTTCCGCCGGCAAAGTATCTTCTTCTTGGTTGGCGGCCACAACAGGCACGGCAACGGCTGTTGCCGCAACTGCAGCTGGTTTCTCTTTCGCCAGTGACTTCAATGCGTCATAAAAACCTTGTTTCTGAACAGTCTCAGGAGCGGCTTCAGCCGATTTTGATGTCTCCGAAGCGGGTGTGTCCGAAGATCGAATAACTTCCGTCGCCACAACCGCACTCACCGCTGCGGTCGCCACCACCGGGGCAACTTTAAGTGATTCTTCTGGTTCCACGGCGGTCGTTGACGCTTTCGCCTCACGCGCTGGTTCTGATTGTTCAGCCGGAGTACCTGCCTTCGCAACGACTACACCTGACTTTAAAGCGGCGGCTTTTTCAATTGCCGGTGCATAACCGGCCTGCGCAGCCTCCTCATACCAACCCAATGCCAATTCGTCATTTTTTTCAACGCCAAGTCCGTTTTCAAGCAGAAGTCCAAGATTATATTGCGACAGCACATGTCCCTGTTGTGCAGCGCGGGCGAACCATTGCGCCGCCTGTTCGTAGTCTTGCGGGACACCTTCACCCTTCAGATACATATCGCCAACATTAGCCTGCGCACGGTCAATACCAAGTGTTGCCGCTCTTTTGTACCAGTTCATTGCTTTTTTAAAATCTTGGTCCACCCCTAGACCACGTCGATATATATGGCCGATATTCCGCATTGCAGCCGGATCGTTGTTTTGAGCGAGGGGCAGCCATTCGTCGAACGCTTCCTTATAATCACCCGCCTCGTAGGCCGTGACGCCATCGGCGAAATCAGCCCGCACAACATTGGCGGTGGTCGCAATAAGCGCAACCATCAGAGCCAAACCCAGGGAACTTTTGCGGAACTTAATCTTCAAAACGTCCTTAATTTCCTTCTTACCGACATAGATTTTCTTTGACTGGAAAATTTATCGCCGCTTAGCTCATTATTTCCCACGAACCATCTGGTTTACGGCAGGCTTGTCCATAGCCTTTCTCAACTTTTCCGCCAATAACTATATCTTGTTGAAATTCACGGCAATAACGTCCACCGCTATCATTCCCATCACGTACCGGCGTAATCGTGCCAGAATTACCGCTTTGCGGGTTATTCCAGGTAATTGCTTGACCAATCGGAGCCGTAGTCGCACGCTTTTCTGCCCTGTCCAACTGAGCCCTATCGGCGGCGTCGAGCGTTTTACCAACGTCTGAACCGATCATCGCGCCCGCCAGAGTACCAACCCCAACCGCAACAAGTTGGCCGGTCCCTTTACCGAACAATGAACCTAGTAGCCCGCCGCCAACCGCCCCAATAACTGCACCTGCCGTTTGCTTCTCATTATCCTGATTAGCACCACAGCCTGTCACTGCTAAAAGCGCTGTCAAAGCAACCACCAACGTGAATTTCGATTTCATCATGTTTCCGTCCTTATTCTTTCAAAGTCGAACTCAGGGATTGCCCCCGTTTAATTCCATACTCCAGTATATATGGGCATTTTGAACTTTGATAGCAAAAGACAGATCACAATAGATTACAATTTGTTATATTTCTCCGGTTTACAAAGCATCGACATTCTCCATACAGGCGGTTAAACATAGCTATGGACTACATTCTTTCATTATTCCTACTAACGAATCGGCCAATATGACTGTGAAAACAATTTCCGAACTTCTCCATGAATTTCAACAATGGATGCGTGAAGCCGAAGAGAAAGAGCCAAACGATCCGACTGCCATGGCATTGGCGACTGTTGATCCACAAGGGCAACCGTCGGTCCGCATGGTTCTGCTTAAACATGCTGATGATCAAGGATTTGTTTTTTATACGAATTTTGAAAGTCAGAAGGGTAGCGAGCTTCTCTCGACACCCCGGGCAGGCCTCTGTTTTCATTGGAAATCGTTGCGCCGCAGCATTCGGATTCAAGGAAGAATTGAGCAGGTAACGGACGCAGAAGCTGATGCCTATTTTCAAAGCCGACCTCGCGACAGCAGGATTGGCGCCTGGGCAAGTCAGCAATCACGCCCTATGGAAGGCCGCTTTGAACTGGAAAAAGCAGTGGCTAAATATACGGCAAAATTCGGCATCGGCGAAATACCGCGCCCAGACTATTGGTCTGGATTTCGTGTAATCCCCTCACGCATCGAATTTTGGCGGGATCGCCCCTTCAGACTTCATGAGCGCCGACAATATAATTTGGCAGATGTTGGCTGGACAGAAAGTACTTTATACCCTTGATCTTAGATTCAACTTTTAATTTATCTCGAAAGCGATTGATTTTGTGATGGAAAAATCCGACACAGGCACACATGGAGGCGAGAATGGCAGATTGATGCGCTCCGCCACGTATGCCTCTGTGACCATCGCCATTATCCTTATTTGCATAAAACTGGCAGCCTATCTATCCACCAATTCAGTCGCTATTTTGTCGACCTTGGTTGATTCCCTTTTGGATATGGTCGCGTCTGTAATTAACCTTGTGGCCGTTCGACATGCGCTGGTGCCCGCTGATCATGATCACCGTTTTGGGCATGGCAAAGCCGAAGCATTGGCAGGATTATTTCAATCGGCAATCATCGCCGGATCCGGTGTATTCCTTGTTTTTCAAGCATCTGAACGTCTCCTCAACCCAAAAGCACTCAATTCAAGTGATTTGGGGATCGCGGTAATGGTTGTGTCGATTGTTCTGACACTCTTTCTTGTCGCATATCAGCGGTACGTTATCCGTAAGACGCGATCAGTGGCTATATCCGCAGATTCCCTGCATTATGTAGGCGATGTCCTAATTAATGGGAGCGTTATCGTCGCCCTCATTCTTGGAGGTGTCTTTCATTGGATCTATGCAGATGGTGTTTTTGCCATTGGAATTGCCTTGTTCCTTCTTTTCAGCTCTTGGAAAATAATCCGCGCGTCTTTTTCTGATTTGATGGACGAAGAACTTGAGGACGCAGAAAGAACAAAAATAATTGAGCTTGTTACAGCCCATCCAGGTGTTTTAGGCATTCATGATTTACGGACGAGAAGATCCGGCCAACAAGTCTTTATACAGATGCATCTCGATATGGATGGAGGCATGACGTTACATGATGCCCATCAAATTTCAGATAGTGTTGAAAAAGAACTGATCACAGAATTCCCCGAAGCTGAAGCTATTATCCACCAGGACCCAATACATTGAGACGCGTATTAACCTAGGGCAATAATACCAAGTAGATTGTGAACCAAGCTGTCACCCGCATTTGCGAAACCAAAAGTGTTTATTTTTGAAGGCGTTATGGTTATACTCTAATCTGGTTTAATGGATGGGAATAACATGACAATTAAATCTATACTGGTCCCTCTAACGGGAAACGACACCAAAAGTGACACAGTTGCACTCGAAAGGGCATTTACCCTCGCTGCTCATTTTAGTGCGCATGTCGATGCACTCCATATCAGCATAGATCCTCGAACAGCTGCAGCATTTGTCGGCGAGGGAATGACGTCGACAATGATCGAGAGCATTATCGACATGGCGGAAGCTGATGGGAAAAATCGGCAAAAAAATGCACGGGAGTTATTTGAAAGCTTGCGTGAAAAGAAAGACATTGCTTTAACCACAGGATCTGAAAACCAAATAAGATCTGGTGCGACAGCCCGATTTCTAGAAAAACAAGGGAATCGAGAAGACGTCATCGAATCTTTCGGACGGTTATTTGATCTGATTATCATTGAAAAAGCGCCGCAAGAAGAAGATGCCGCCAATGCATTAATGATTAACGCAGCTCTGAGAGAAACCGGTAGACCTGTTCTACTTCTGACCCCTGGATATACCGGCACTATTGGAACAAATGTTGCTTTGGCATGGAATGGATCTGTTGAATCAAGTCGTGCACTGACTTATTCCCTCCCGTTTTTAACCACAGCATCAAAAGTAACATTGATTTCGGCAATCGATGATTTGGATGAAGAAATTCATCCCGATGAGGCTATTCACTATTTGGCACTGCACGGAATTTCGGCCGCTACTTGCGAGATAAAAGGCAGCAATGGGAAATCAACCGCCGAATCGTTGTTGGCTCAGGTGACAAATTGCGACGCAGATTTATTGGTAATGGGGGCTTTTACAAAAAGCCGGCTTCGGCGAATGTTCTTTGGTGCCGTCACTGAAGAAATAATGGAAAACTGCACGATACCTGTCCTGATGGCCCATTAATCAATCGGTTCAGTGGACAGAGATTGTTCAAACTTTATCACGATCAAGGCAACTTTGGGTGATTGCGACCTTTTGTCCCTTGTCAAAGAAACGGCATTGTCGGTATTTAGGAGCATACGTCGTTAAGACGCAAATAGCTGAGGGCAGCAAACATGAATTATGAACATGTGTTCGCGCAGGCGATCCAATCGCTTAAAGACGAGAACAGATACCGTGTATTCACAGAACTCGGCCGTCACGCGGGTAATTTCCCGAAGGCGACGCGGCACCTGCCCTCCGGCGATACTCAAGAAGTTACAATCTGGTGCTCAAACGATTATCTGGGTATGGGGCAACATCCCGACGTTTTAGCGGCAATAAAAGATGCAACAGATCGCTATGGCGCCGGCGCCGGCGGCACAAGAAATATTTCCGGCAATACCCATATGATCTGTGAACTGGAGAGAGAGCTCGCCGATTTACATGGCAAGGAAAGTGCGCTGGTTTTTACTTCCGGCTTCGTTTCCAACGATGCAACACTTAGTACATTAGGCAAATTACTTCCCGATTGCGTCATTTTGTCGGATGAGCTCAATCACGCATCGATGATTGATGGCGTGCGCCATTCCGGATGTGAAAAACGTATTTTCCGACACAACGATGCCCTTGATCTGGAAGAAAAGCTCAAAGCTATCGACCCTTCTCGTCCAAAAATTATTGCGTTTGAATCAGTCTATTCTATGGACGGCGATATCTCGCCAATAAAAGAATTTTGCGACCTTGCCGATAAATATGGTGCGATGACTTATCTCGACGAAGTCCATGCCGTTGGATTATACGGCCCGCGTGGTGGTGGTGTCGCCGAGCGTGAAGGATTAATGGATCGGATCACCATTATGGAAGGCACGTTGGGGAAAGCGTTTGGTGTTGTCGGTGGATTTATTACATCGACACAGAATATTGTCGATTCCATTCGTTCCTACGCGTCTGGTTTTATCTTCACCACAACATTGTCCCCCATCATGTCAGCAGGTGCGCTAGCTAGCGTCCGGCATCTTAAGAAAAGCCAAAGGGAACGAGATCAACACCAGGAACGCGCCGCAGCATTAAAAGGTCTTCTGATAGATGCAGGCCTTCCAGTGTTGCCTTCTGTAACTCACATAGTTCCCGTGATGGTTTATGACGCTAATTTATGTAAACAAGCGAGCGATATGCTGCTTGAAGAGTATGGGATTTACCTACAGCCAATCAACTATCCAACCGTGCCTCGTGGCGAGGAGCGCTTGCGTATTACCCCTACACCTTTTCATGACGACAAAATGATGTCGGATCTGGTTGCCGCATTGAAAGATGTGTGGAGCCGCCTGGATTTGCGCCAGGCAGCTTAATTCATCAGACGAAGAAATCTGGGAGTAATTCCTCTTCACTAACGCCATCAAAGCGGTATTTGGACAGATCTGTCACGCCGACAGAAGCCATTGTTTCGTCATCAATGCAGAAATTTCCGCTGAATTCCCGCGAGGGCTTTGTTAAAATTATATGGGCGGCGTCAGACATAATCTCGACTTTCCGGCATTTTTTCTGAACATCACCGCCCCCAATCAAATCCATCGCCGCCGTTGCAATTGCAGTTCTAGGCCACAAAGCATTAAAGGCAATACCGTCTCTTTTGAATTCTTCTGCCATCCCTAATACACAAAGGCTCATGCCATATTTAGCCATGCTGTAAGCAACATGTGGGGAGAACCAATGAGTTTCAAAATTGAGAGGCGGCGATAGGTTGAGAACATGGGGATTCTCCGCTTTTTTTAGGTAAGGTATCGCCTTTTGAGAACAAAGATACGTCCCACGAATATTGATTTGATGCATCAAATCATATCGTTTCATTGGCGTCTGCAGAGTTCCTGTCAGACTAATAGCTGATGCGTTATTCACCAGAATATCAATACCGCCAAAAGTCTCTGCGGCTTTTTCCATAGCTGCTTCAACTAATTCTTCTTCCCGGACATCGACCACTAACGGCAATGCTTTGCCCCCGGCGGCTTCAATTTCTTCAGCTGCGGTGTAAATGGTTCCAGCCAGTTTTGCATGCGGTTCTGCGGTTTTCGCCGCAATAACAACATTTGCACCGTCAGCGGCAGCACGCTTACCGATCGCCAAACCAATACCGCGGCTTGCCCCAGTAATGAAAAGCGTTTTTCCTTCTAAGTCAGCCATTTACGTCCATCTTTCTGAAATTGGTTTATTTGCCTTTGAATTCAGGCTTTCTCTTTTCCTTGAAAGCTTTAACACCTTCAACCCAGTCGTCGCTGGCGGCACACGCAGCAAAACTCTGGGCCTCCAGAGAAAGCTGGCTTTCCATGCTGTTTCCTAAAGAAGCATTTAGGAGTGCCTTGGTCCGGCCAAGAGCAAAAGTTGGTCCATTCGCTAACCGCGACGCAAGCTTGTCTGTTTCAGATAAAAGATCGTCTTTTGGAACAACAAAATTAATCAAACCCATTTCGCGTGCAGCATCTGTGCCAAAACGATCCCCCAACATGGCTATTTCCATTGCTTTCTTAAGACCCACTATACGCGGCAAGCTATAGGTCCCGGAGCCATCTGGTGTCGTCGCAATTCCGATATAGGCAAGTGTAAAGAAGGCATCTTCTGCCGCGATAACCATGTCACAGGCCATCATCAGTGATAGACCGAAACCTGCTGCGGCGCCTTGAACACTTGCAATGACGGGTTTGTTCATCCGTTGAAGAGTAAACATAGTTGGATGAAGGTTATGAATTCTCCGTTCGAAATTCTGCCGGCGCTCTTCAGGCGTTTTATTCACAAAATCGTTGAACGATTTGACATCGCCACCAGCCATAAAATGATCGCCAGCACCCTTAATGACCACACAGCGGACACTGTCATCGGTTTCAATATCGGTTACTGCTAGGAACAACCCTTCACGCATCTCGAGAGACAAAGCATTACGGGCCTCTGGTCGGTTCATAGTTATGGTCGCAATGCCATTTTCTTTCGCAACAATCAAATGATCAGTCATCCAAAATTCTCCTTTTTATTTTTGTTTATTGCTATCAGGCGACTGCAGCGCGAACGGCAGTAGCACGGCGAAACCGCCAAACACCGTCGTCACCGCATTCTCGGTCAAGCTCTCCTTCGTCGACTAAATAGTGGCAGTGAGCAAGACCTTCAGAAATGGCGAGACCTTTGTCAGAATCCGACAGTTCCCGATCAAAAAGAACGGGTAATAGATCGATGGCCGATTGTGGCGACACGCAAGCAGCCTTTAACCGATTTAGTCGATCGTTGTGATGGCTTTGGTAAAATTCCAATTGATTATGTAAACCCGTAAACACATCATTATGAGCTGGAAGAACCAGCGTATCCGTCGGCAATTTCATATATGTATCAATAGAATCAATAAATTGCTTCAATGGATTCGCCATCGGTTCTGCAGGATAAACACCTATATGGGGCGTTATGCGAGGTAGAACCTGGTCACCGGAAATTAAAATACCGTCCGCTTTAGAGTACAAGCAAGCATGCTCTGGGCAGTGCCCACGACCAACGATGACTTGCCAATCACGTGACCCAATCCGAATAATTTCATCATCAACAATGCGGTTGAATCCCATGGGAACTTCTGTCATCGCTCGATTAAAATGATTAAAGCCGCGTGACTTAACACGCTCCAACATTTTGTCGTTAAATCCCACAGAGCGATAGAAATCAATTACAAATTCAGGTGTTTCATCAGCCGCTTCAAGATACAGCATGCGCCCAAAAGTCCATTCACCAAAAGTCATGGTAAGCGGTATATTCCAGCGATCGGTTATCCATCCTGCTAGTCCCATATGGTCCGGATGAAAATGTGTACAAATTAGACGCGTAACAGGCTTTCCCTTTAACTTCGTCTCGAAAATAATTTCCCATAATTCTTTGATCCGATCTGAATTAAACCCGGAATCCACCATGGTCCATCCATTATCGTCTTCAATCAAATAGAGGTTAATATAGTCAAGGCCCTTAATCGGAATTGGCATCCGGACCCAAAGCAATCCCTCTTTTACTTCGAGGGCTTCTCCATCATCTGGGCGTGTCGCGAGCGGGTATTCTATTTCTTGTTTATTCATTATGAACCCTATTTTAATCGCAAGAGAGGTCGTGCATTGCTCGACCTTCATTTTATCTTAACGTTTACGTAAACGTCAACAACAACTCCCCTATTACGCAGATAGCTGTTCCTCGGTGATTGCAAACAATGTATCCGCTCCTTCTGTAACCGGACCAAGTAACGCAGTTGCTTGCGGCATAATTTGGGCCGCGAAAAAATGCGCCGTCACAATTTTGGCATTTAGGAACCCTTCATCACTATCACCAGCAGCTAAAAGACTTTTCGCCTTTAGGGCCGATTTCGCAAGCAAATAACCGCCAACGATGGTCGAGAACATCCTTAGATAAGGCGTTGCGCCGGCGGGTGCCGCATTCGGATCATTCGGAGCATTTGTATATAGCCAGTCTGTCGCTTCTTTCAGAGCTGAAATGGCCAGGCCCAAATGCAGAGACATCGCCGTGAACTCATTTCCTGTTTGCGCCAATTCTTGAACCACGCCATCCATATCTGCTAAAAGCGTTTTAACCGGCGCACCGCCATTGAGGCCCAGTTTTCGCCCTACAAGGTCTAATGCCTGAATGCCATTGGTGCCCTCATAAATTGGTAAAATACGTGCATCTCGGTAATATTGACCAACACCGGTCTCTTCCACAAAGCCCATACCACCATGTATTTGAACACCAATAGAGGCCAATTCGACACCGAGGTCCGTAGACCAGCCTTTTGACATTGGCGTCAGCAGTTCAGCCATTCCCATACTTTCTTCACGCACGGTCTTATCCGGATGGTGATGCGCCTTATCCAGGCATTCCCCATTTAAATAAATAAGGCACCGCATTGCCTCGATATTCGCCTTCATTGTCATGAGCATACGACGAACATCTGCATGATTAATAATTGGAGCCATCTCGCCTTTTGGCATTCCAGGCCCCTGCCCCTGCTTCCGATCGCGGGCATATTCAACGGCCTGTTGATATGCCCGTTCGGCAATTGCTAAACCTTGAACACCGACATTGAGACGCGCGCTGTTCATCATAGTGAACATGCATGCCATCCCTTTGTTCTCGCCGCCAATCAGATAGCCGATACAATTTCCTTCATCGCCATATGACATGACCGCCGTTGGGCTTGCATGAATACCAATTTTTTCTTCCAATGAAACGCATCTCAGATCATTTCGGGCACCAAGACTACCATCTTCATTCACCAAAAATTTTGGTACGATGAAGAGGGAAATACCGCGAGTGCCTGCAGGAGCGCCAGGCGTACGAGCCAAAACAAGATGAATGATGTTCTCGCTAAGCTCATGGTCTCCGTAGGTAATGAAAATTTTCTGCCCAGAAATACGCCAACTTCCATCTTCTGCCGGAACGGCTTTTGATCGAAGGGCACCGACATCCGAACCTGCTTGGCTTTCCGTCAGGTTCATCGTTGCAGCCCATTTGCCACTCACAAGTTTTTTCAAATAGGTTTGTTGTTGTTCCTCGGTCCCGTGCGCCAGCAGAGATTCAATTGCTCCCTGGGTTAACAGTGGACAAAGAGAAAAAGCAAGATTTGCAGAATTCCACATTTCGACGGTTGCCAGAGCAACGGCACTAGGTAGTCCGCCCCCATCGAATTCTTCCGGCGCGGAAATACCGTTCCATCCGCCGTCTACAAACTGCGCGTAAGCATCTACCCAACCATCCGGGGTCGTCACAACCGCATCTTTAACATGAGATCCCTGCAAATCACCGGACTTGTTGATTGGAGAGAGCACATTCGTCGCAAATTTTCCGGCTTCTTCCAGAACAGCATCCACAACATCGCTTTCAGCATGTTCGAACCCCTCAAGCTTTGACAGAGCATTGAGGTCAACGATATTGTTTAACACAAAGCGCATATCTTTTAGCGGCGCTACATATTCGCCCATCTGAACTTCCTTCCAAATACGGTTTTCATTTGTTTTAACCGTTATGACATAATGAGCAACGAGAAAAAAGCCCTACCCAATCCAACAATCACGCTCGACCTCATCACATAAAGGAGTAAAATGGCATTTCACGGCCCAAGAATGAGTAATGTTATGAGTGAAGTATTGCAGCCCGATCCTGCTGGGCTTAAACGAGCGGCAGAGTACATACAATCCGGAAGCCTAGTCGCTTTTCCGACGGAAACCGTCTATGGTTTGGGCGCTGACGCATTGGATGATACCGCCGTCGCCAGCATTTACGCGGCAAAAGGCCGCCCGAGCTTCAACCCTCTTATCATTCATGTTCCGTCTATTGCCGTCGCCGAGAAATATGTTGTTTTCAGCGATATCGCCCGCCGGCTTGCCGACAACTTCTGGCCCGGGGCATTAACATTGGTTTTACCCAGAACCAAGGATTGCGCCATATCAAAACTCGCGAGTGCTGGGCTCGATACGTTGGCAATCCGTATCCCGGGACATCGCCTCGCCTTGCAATTTTTAACAGAATGCGGTCGTCCCTTGGCAGCCCCGAGTGCTAACCCTTCCGGAAGTATAAGCCCGACAACAGCTCAGCATGTAATCAGCAGACTCGGTAACGCAATTTCCGGCGTCCTGGATGGCGGTGCCTGTCCCGTTGGGGTAGAAAGCACAGTTGTTGGCTTTGAAAATGATATTCCAGTACTTCTGCGGCCAGGTGGAATAACCAAGGACGCCCTTGAATCAGCGGTCGGCGAAGTTTTACGCCATAGTAATGATGGAACCATAAGTAGCCCTGGGATGCTCCTCACTCATTATGCCCCGGCATGTCCGGTACGGCTTGATGCAGCGGATAAAAAACCGGGTGAGGCGTTCTTGGGTTTCGGACGAGATCAAGATAAATTGTCGGATATAAACTTGAGTGAAGCTGGCGACCTGACAGAAGCAGCTGCCAAGTTATTTGCAGCCTTCCACATGCTCGATGAAATGCAAGTAAAAGCAATTGCCGTCGGCCCTATTCCGGAAATTGGACTAGGAGTTGCCATAAATGATCGGTTGCGCAGAGCTGCCGCGCCGAGAAAATAAAAGAGGACATGATCGTGAACTTAATTGAGCAATTGACCCAAATAGTTGGCGAAAAAGGCATTCTACTGGATGAAGTAGATATGCGGGGATTTGTTGTTGAATGGCGAGATAAATTTGTTGGAAAAGCTCGCGCCATCGTCTTACCAAAGTCTACGGAAGAAGTTGCTGCAATTGTAAAGATCTGCGCGTCGTCAAAAACACCTCTCGTGCCACAAGGCGGAAATACGAGCCTTGTGGGTGGCTCCATTCCCTTCGCAAAAGGCAATGAGGTCGTTTTGTCCCTTCGCCGCATGAATACCATCCGTGATGTTGACCGTCTCAACGGCACGATGACCGTAGATGCCGGCTGCGTATTGGTGAATTTACAACAAGCGGCAGAAGAAGCGGGTTGTATCTTTCCCTTGCGTATTGGATCAGAAGGTAGCTGTCAGATCGGCGGTAACATTTCAACCAACGCAGGAGGTGTCCAGGTTCTGCATTACGGCAATACCCGAGAACAAGTTTTAGGATTAGAAGTTGTACTGCCGGACGGCCAGATTTGGGACGGCATGACAAGCCTTCGCAAAGACAATACTGGCTACGACTTGAAACAGTTATTTATCGGCGCGGAAGGCACTCTTGGGATTGTCACGGGCGCCGTTGTCAAAATGTATCCACGACCAAAGTATCAACAAGTTGCTTTGGCGGCTATTCCCTCCGTCGAGGCGGCTGTAGAGTTTTTGAATCTAGCTCGAACACTGAGCGGCGATCAAGTCACTGCAATTGAAATTATTCCGCGGATCGCAATCGACATGGTCTGTCGACACGTGCCAAACTTTTCCGACCCAATGCCGGCCAAATATGACTGGCAAATACTTGTAGAGCTTTCTTCGAGTAGTACAGAAGATTTAGCCGGTCTCATGGAGACAATACTCGAAGCCGGTTTCGAGCAGAATATTGTCATCGACGCCGTCATTGCGGCGAGTGAAGCACAGCAAGCTCATATTTGGAGTTTGCGGGAAGAAATATCAGGCGCACAAAAACCAGAAGGTGGCAGCATCAAACATGATATTTCAGTCCCTGTATCCCGATTTGCGGATTTTATCCGTGATGCCGACATTGCAGTGCGTAAGATAATTCCTAATTTTCGATCCGTTGCTTTCGGACATATTGGCGACGGCAATGTCCATTACAATCCTATGCAGCCACTTGATATGGATAGGGAGGAGTATCTTGGTCATTGGCAGGAAATTAGCCGTGTTGTTCATGATATTGCGGTAAGCATGCGCGGCAGCATTAGTGCTGAACACGGCATTGGTCGTTTGAAAGCAGACGATCTTGTACATTACAAGCCTGCGATCGAAATCGACCTTATGCATCGGATTAAAGCGGCCCTTGATCCTGACGGAATAATGAACCCTGGCAAGCTACTAAAATAGAAGTGATAACTTAGGTCTGCTTTGCAATAAACGGCAAGATAGCTTCCGCTTTTACCGGGCGCGAGAAGAAAAATCCTTGCGCATGATGGCAGCCAGACTTTTTCAAAAAAGCAACTTGCTCTTCTGTTTCAACACCTTCAGCCAAAACTTTAAGTCCCAAATTGCGGCCGAGGCTAATGACAGTCTTCGCGATCGCTGCGTCATCAGCATTTATAGTCATTCCATCTATAAATGCTTTATCAATCTTAAGCACAGAAACAGGCAGCCGTCGTAAATAGCTCAAAGAAGAATATCCCGTTCCAAAATCGTCAATTGAGAAACCAACACCGAGCGCACCAATTTTTAAGAAATTTTGTAGTGCTAGCTCAGGATCTTCCATAATCACACTTTCTGTGATCTCCAATTCAAGAAGGTTTGGAGGGCATTCTGTTTCTTTTAGTATAGTGCGAACTAGATCAACAAAATCATCGTCTTGGAAAACAGACAAGGATAAATTGACAGCTACTTTGAAATCGGAGTTCTCAGCGTCTAACCAGGCTTTACGCTGCAGACAGGCTTCTCGCAATACCCATTCACTTATGGGTGCGATAAGACCCGACGTCTCAGCGACAGGAATAAACTCATCTGGTGATACAAATTTTCCGTTTTCCCTTTCCCATCTCAACAAGGCTTCAACACCAATTATTTTTCCCGAGCCAAGATCGATTTGGGGCTGATAGTCCAGCGATAAATCTTCACGTCCAATGCCAATTTTCAGGGCATTATTCAGCTTAACTCTTGCATTAATTTCGCCAGCTATTTCTTTGTTATAATAACGGAAGTACGTGCCGCCCTTACCCGACAGAGTTGCCAAAGAAATATTAGTACTCCGCCACAACATTGCAGCGTTGTCTGCGTCATCTGGGTAAATTGCAAGGCCAATACGTGGCGTTACATGTGGTAAATTTACTCGCCCTGCTGGCCCCCTCTCAAAAAGTTTATGGATGGTTTTGGGAATTTGCTGAAGTCCGAGATCCGCGTCATACGGGATACACAATCCGAAGCCGTCTCCAGAAGTTCTGGCGAGCGAAATAGCGTTTGGAAACAAAAGTGACAACTGTTCCGACACGAATTGAAGCAGATCATCCCCTGCTTCATGTCCCAAGGCTATGTTGAGTTCTGGTAAATAATCCAAAACGAACTGGACAACAATAAACCGGCTTTTGGATGAGATAGCCGTTTCTTCGATAAAGGTTTGAATATCTGATCGGAATTTTGCTCGGTTATCTAATCCAGTAAGTGAGTCATTAAATGCCAGTCGTTTGATCTCTTCGAACATATCAGCATTTTCGAGCCCCAGTGTTACGTTCGCGCAAATTAAATCAATTTGGCGTTTCTCAATAATCGTTGCACCTCTGACTGTATGCAAAACAACGGCGCCTTTAAAAATGCCATTTCGAAGCAACGGTAAAACGCTAACCTCTCCGCCGTGATCATTTGCACCCGTTTGCGAAACTTCCTGGATAGTATTAAATATCCGCGCATCAACCACATCGGCAACTTTTCTCCTTATTAATTCTTCATAACTCCCTTTACCAGCCGCGAGGATGAGATCACCGGATTTATCATCAGGAACGCAAAAAAAACAGTGCTCCGTTTCGGCGTGAATGAGCTGAAGCTGCGTTAAAATGGTAAGGCAAAACTCCTCAACGGAGCGCACACCATAGAGCTCTTTGGTAATATCCAATATGGTCTGTAAAGATTGTCTGCTGGATTGATCTGTTTTTACACGTTCATAGGATTGAAGGGCGATGGTCAAACTGGAAAACAGTTGAGGAACAGTCAGGCTCGAAATGTCCAAGTAATCGCTGACATCATACTGTCGCAAAATGTTCAAATCTTGCAAATATCCAGCAGGTCCGCCAAATAAAATAATACGGATCGTTTTGTTTTCGAGCTCTTGGCGGATTTTTTGAACGAATGAAATCCCGCTCATTTTTTTCTCGCGCGACACATCGACCAATAAGACAGAAATATCGTCTTGCCCCGTCAAAAAGGATAATCCCTCAGCTTCGTTTTCTGCTTGAAGGAAATTGACCGTTTGATCGTCATAAAGAAAAGCATCAAGGGGGTTATATTCGGGCACAGCTTCAAAAGCAGTCGCACCGACAATCAGCACTTTCAACGTAGGTAAATCGGACAGAGGATTGCTTTTGTCTTGCGATTTATTATCTGTTGTTACATTTACTTTCGAAATTGTCATGTTCGTTTCGATACTAGATACGCGCCCACTTCGCATAGTGAGTGATTTTGTATAAAATCGCAATTTTTATTATTAACTTATGCGAGAACTACTAAATAACCTCCGAATTCTCCGTTAAGTAGTAATTTTCTACTTAAAATCTACAACAAGAGCGCAGATCCAAGTCCGTGCCCTTTCCTATATTTGACTTTAATAATGAGATAACGTACTACAATTCTCGCCTGCTAAGAAGAGTCGGCTTTGCTTTTTTTTCGGGTAGATTAATCGGGGGATTTAAATTGGCAGACCGAAGAGATTGTGCTGGATTAACACCTCACCCTCTGCGCTTTGATATCAGCAATGAGTTACATGCCAGGCCCTTCGAACAGTTGATCGCGCCCCTATACGGCACGATGTATGCGATGTTCCGCGAAGACCATGCAGAGGAAGAAGATTACCGACATATCTGTGACATCTGCAATCGCTATGGAATACACCCGCCCCGCAAAAATACAAACCACTTCTCGGCGGATTTCGGATCATTCCGATTACGTTGGGAGCGGCATACCGAGTTCACAACTTATACATTCTTTCGAACAAATCACGATCACATCCCGTTCTCCAGAAGTGCGTGCGAGGAAGTTCCGAAGGATTGGCTCAGCTCTCTACCCGGCGTACTACTTACCGCTGTCAAAATAGAATTACTGGATACGACAGGATCCAAACCTACAGATACTGAATTGGATGACTATTTTGTTTCTGAAAGTCTGGTCAGCAGTATCATCGGCGGCGATGCAGCGCAGCTTTGGACCGATTTACGGATCGACAAGGATGGATATAACCGAACTTTGATATATGACCACAATATGCCGCCTCAAAAAGCCGGGCGCGTAATTCTGCGGATCTTCGAAATTGCGGTATACAGGAACCTAGCATTGCTTGCTCTACCCCTCGCATGGGATGTAAGCCGAAAAGCTGCCTCTATAAATACGGAACTCGCCGACTTGACCGAGCAGCTCAGTTTAGTCAACAGCCGTGAAGACGAGGCAACATTGCTACGAAATCTCACAAGAGTTTCAGCTGACATTGAAACCCTCTCTGCGAAAACCGCTTACAGGTTCAGCGCAACACGTGCTTATTATGCAATTATCCTATCGCGGATTACTGAACTGAAAGAAATTCAAATCGCGCCGTACCAGACAATTTCTGAATTTTTGGATCGCCGATTAACACCCGCCGTAAGAACTTGCAATTCAGCAGCTGACCGACTTTCCGATCTATCGCGCCGCGCGACACGATCCGCAAATCTATTGCGCACCAAAACAGATTTTGCACTTTCGGAGCAAAATCAAGCACAGCTTGCGTCGATGAACAAGCGAGCACAACGTCAATTACGGCTGCAGGAAACTGTTGAAGGACTGTCTATTGCCGCAATTTCATACTACCTGGTGAGCCTCGTGGGATATGCAGCTAAGGCTGGCAATAGTGTTGGCTTGTCCGTAAATGCGGATTTGGTCAAGGGTCTGTCTATCCCGATTGTTCTTTTTGGTGTCTGGTGGGCCCTCCGACGTTTCAAAAAACGTCTTTATAAAGACAGCTAACTTCTATTTTATAATTATTTCAGGGCCCATAAAGGTCGTTGGCAACCATGTCGATAGACCGGGAATGTACGTAACCAAAATCAGGAAAACGAAAAGGATGCCAAGCCATGGTAGCGCCGCTTTCACCACGCGCATCATCGGCATGCCGGCAACGCCAGAGGTCACGAATAGGTTTAATCCAACGGGCGGTGTTATCATTCCGATTTCCATATTCACAACCATAATTATTCCAAGGTGAATTGGATCGATACCCAACTCAATGGCGATAGGAAAGACCAAAGGAGCGACGATTACTATCAAACCGGAAGGCTCCATAAACTGCCCGCCAACAAGTAGAATTACATTTACAACAATCAAGAAAGACCACCAGCTCAAGCCGGCATCCAGCATAGTACCCGCAATCTGTTGCGGGATCTGTTCATCGGTCAACACATGTTTCAAAATGAGCGCGTTCGCGATGATAAATAATAACGTGATAGTCAGCTTTCCGGCTTCAAAAAGTGTGTCCCGCGTGTCCGGATGGAAAAATACTGTCACCAAAGCCTGTGGCTTGCGAAATATCGAGATTGGCTCTGCCCCCTCACGATGCAAAGGGCCCATATCCCGATAGATAAAATTAGCAATAAAGAAAGCGTAGACGGAGGCAACAGCTGCGGCCTCCGTTGGTGTAAATACACCCCCGTAAATTCCACCCAGAATAATCACAATCAGGAACAAACCCCACGCGGCCTCTTTTGCGGAAGAAAAAACTTCGACCCAACCCAACCAATCTCCTTTGGGCAGGTTTTTCCATTTGGCGGCAACATAGATACCAACCATCAACATAAAGCCTGCCAGCAAACCAGGAATGACTCCGGCCAGGAACATTCGGCCGACAGACACATCAGTTGCAGCCGCATATACCACCATGACAATGGAGGGTGGAATAAGAATTCCAAGGGTTCCGGCGTTACAAATAACTCCTGCAGCGAAATCCTTGCTATACCCAGCCTGACGCATCCCCGCGATAACGATAGTCCCGATGGCAACAACAGTCGCTGGTGAGGACCCAGACAATGCAGCAAACAGCATGCAGGCGAAAACACCGGCAATGGCCAGGCCGCCACTAAAATGCCCAACAAGAGCGATCGAAAAGCGAATAATACGTTTAGCAACACCGCCGGTCGACATAAAGCTCGAGGCCAGAATAAAAAACGGGATAGCAAGAAGCGTATAATGACCCGCCATCGCTTCGTAAAATGTTTGCGCAACGGATGCCAGCGAACTATCAGAAAAAGCGAGGAGAAAAAGGATCGAACTAAGTCCAAGCGCCACTGCAATCGGCACTCCGAATATTAAAAGTCCAATGATCAAAGCAAAGAGAAGGACAACGTCCATTGATTAAGTCTCCTTGCCGAGTTTGGCAGCGGCTTCTTCAACAGCTTCTTCGGCTTCGTGACTAACGATTATCAATGTCTTATTGCCCGTCCAGACAGCCCAGCCTGCTTGCAGGAAACGAAAAAGCAATAAAGCCATCCCAACTGGCAACATCACGTAAGGTATGAGCCGGGGTATTTTTTCATATGGCTCGCCTTCATTGAACCAAACGGCAAAGATTTGGAACATTTCAGGCATGATAACATCGTCTGTCTCGTACCAGCCTTTTGCCAGAAACTCTTCTTCAAAACCCATAAAAAACCAACGCCCTTCAGTTCCAGGCAAGTTGGCAAAATTTGCCCAAAAATCCCATCCGCCTTTAAGCAAAAGCAGTGCATATATGACGCAAAGCAGAACAGCAATAAGAGTAAGGATTTTTCGAACAGGAGCGGAAACCAGATTTACGACAGCATCAACGCCCAAATGTGCAGTAATTTTAACACAATAGCTTACGCCCAATAGAATAAGCCAAGCGAAAAGAATTGATGTCACTTCTAGCGCCCAGAGGATATTTTCGTTAAATCCATACCGAGCGACAACATTGATGAAAGTAATAATCGTCATAAAGCCAAGAATTATGGCGATCAACGTTTCTTCAAGTTTATCAGTAAAATTTCTTTTTCTATGATGCCCCGTATTCGACATAGAGACCCCCTCCCACGCAATAGGTAGAAACAGACCGGCACCCCTCAATACCGGTCTGCAAAAGGTGTCTTAGTTCATATTGAACTTTTGGGCTGCCATAATGTTGTCCTTGCCAACATCACCTTCGAAACGTGTCCAGACCGGTTTCATAACATCTACCCACATCTGGCGCTGCTCTGCGTTCAGCTGACGAACCACGCCGCCGGCATTCATGATTGCGTCTTTCGCATCATTATTAACTTTAGTTGATTCCGCGTTTCTGGTTTCCGTTACTTCCCGCAAAATTGTCGTCAATTGTGTCCGGGTGTCGTCCGGCAATCCATCCCAGAACTTCGTTGATGTCACGACAAGATAGTCGATGATACCATGATTGGTTTCCGTCGTTCCATCCTGAACTTCAAAGAACTTCTTCCCGTAAATATTTGACCAGGTATTTTCCTGTCCGTTTACAACGCCAGTCTGCAGAGCACCATAAACTTCAGAAAAAGCCATTTTTTGTGGAACGGCGCCCATTGCTTCGATTTCCGCTACCAAAACATCTGAGGACTGAACACGAAATTTCAGGCCTTTTGCATCACCAGGAACAAGAAGCGGCTTGCTCGCGGAAAACTGTTTCATACCGTTATGCCAAAACTCCAATCCGAGCAAACCACGCTTGACCATCGAGGTTTTCATCGCCTGACCTGTTTCAGAATTCTGGAATGCGTCAACTGCATTCACATCCTTGAACATGAAGGGTAGATCGAAAATTCGGAATTTTTTAGTGAACTTTTCAAATTTTGACAATGACGGCGCTGCCATCTGTACATCATTATTAAGCAATGATTCCAGGACTTTGTTATCATTGTATAAAGTAGAGTTTGGGTACACCTGCATGCAGGCTTTGCCATTCATCTCATCATTTACTCGCTGCTCCAACAATGTCGCGGCGATGCCTTTAGGATGTTTATCCGTATTTGTAACATGGCTAAATTTGATGACAATTTCACCAGGGTCGCATTTTGCATAGGCTGTAGAGCCAGAGGCGATTAATACTGCAGTTGCCGCGGCAACCAACATGGTTTTACGCATTGTTTATTCCTCCCAGAATATAATATATTTGCCAGTAATTACCGGCTTTTAGCGGGCGATGTTAGAAAATGGGCCCTTGGCACCATTCTTCACGAATTTGTTTACATTGCAACAAAATCTTATCCTAGGAGTTTATTCGCCGAAGCTATTTGATCTCGATCAATCAAAAACTTAATTAGTAGCTATCGTGTAAGCGCAACCAGGCCATCGTGTTATCCAGATTCTGCTCATCGCGTCCTTTCGGAACCATATCAAGAATGTTATAAGCGGTATTCATCATATCGAGCCCGCGACTATATGTGGAATAACTATGATAAATTCGCCCGGCCTCATCTTTTGAAAAAACACTGAATCCGGGCAGTTCGTCCATACCAACTGGGCCTAATCGATAATTATAGCTGGCACGCTTACTCGTTTTGTCCTCTTCCGTAAAAGAAACGTTATAATCAAAGTTAAATTGATTGTTCAGGGATGACACCCAGGGAAAGGACCAGCCCATGCGTTTCGAAAAGCTATTGATATTATCTAACGATGTTCGTGAAACAGCGACAAGAGATACGTCCCGCGCAGCTAAATGGGCGATCACGCCATTATAACTGTCTGCCCAAAAAGAGCAGCTTTTGCATCCTACCTCCCAATCAGGGCCATACATAAAATGGTAAACAACCAGCTGACCATGTTCACCGAACAATTGGCTTAGAGCCGTCGACCCGTCATTCGTGTCAAAAAGATAGTCTTCACCCACTTCAACCCACGGTAGCTGTTGTCGCATTTTGCTCAGCGCATCCCTCTGACGGGTGAATTCTTTTTCCTGAGCAAGGAGCGCTTTGCGGCTCTTTAGCCATTCCTCGCGATTTACAATTGTGGCTGTTGTCATAACTGTCTCCTATTCTACGTATCTTGCTTTAAACCATTACCTCTTCAAGGCAACCGAGGCTGCTTGTCCAACCAAAATTATGTGATTCCGCGGATTGCTTCGTTGGTAAGCCCGCGTGTGTCACCATTAGTTCAGTCTTTGATCCTTTCTCGACGAAATCGAGAGTAACTAATGTTTCGCAATACAGGCCCTCGGTCCCTTCGCAGGATTGATTTTCAAGCAGCCAGGTAAATGCCAACTGAGTTGGACGGTTTATAACCGTGTATTTTCCTTGATGTACAATGGGATCTCCTTCAGGCGGCTGCATCAAAAAATGGTAAGATCCACCAACCACTAAATCAATATCCGCGTTGGGAAGCGTAAATCCTGATGGCCCAAACCATTGCGCTACCAAAGCAGGATTTGTCCATGCATCAAATAGGCGATCTGCAGAGACGTGAAAAAGATGAGATAGGGTCAACGTATAGAGTTCCGGTTTCACAGCTTGTATATTCATTTCTTCCTCTTTCCTTGTTTGGGTTTCATGTCAGATTTTTTGACCTCGTTCTCAAGGAACGCTTCCAAAGCAGTAAATTTTTCTGCCCAGAAATCTCTGTAATGCTCAATCCAATTTACGGCAGCTTCGAAAGCTTCAGGCTCCAAACGACATTGTCGCACCCGGCCTTTTTTGTGCTGTGAAACTAGATTAGCTCGCGTTAGCAATTGGATATGCTTGGAAACGGCGGCAAGCGACATATCGAACGGCATCGCCAATTCACTCACGGATTGCTCGCCTTCCGCCAGTTTTTCTAGAATCGCTCTACGCGTCGGATCGGCCAGGGCCGCAAACGTCGCGTCCAAATTTTCTGTATTATATTCAACCATATTGTTGAATATATAGCTTTCAGCCTAATTGTCAACCATATGGTTGAATGATCTGTGCATTTATCCCTGCTAGTAGGAAAACTAGGCAATCACAAAAATAAAATATGCAAGGACAGCTCCATATGAGAATATTCCGGCAGACATAACTGTATTGGATTTTCCGATGATTGATTTACCAACGACGATGACAGGTGTTCTCATGACCGGACATGGTGGCCCTGAGAAATTAGAATATCGTAAGGATATCCCGCTTCCAGTTATGGGAAAACGAGACGTCTTGATACGAGTGGGCGCCGCTGGTGTGAATAATACAGATATTAATACACGTATCGGGTGGTATGCAAAATCTGACGGCAATACAGAGGATGCGAGTTGGTCCGGTGAAGCGTTGAATTTTCCAAGAATTCAAGGCGCCGACGTCGCGGGGGAAATCGTTGCCGCGGGATCTGAGGTCGACCAAAATCGTATTGGTGAGCGTGTCCTCGTTGAACCTTGTTTAACTGAGGTTGGCGGACAACAGCCGCCCCACCCTTGGTATTTCGGGTCCGAATGTAATGGTGGTTTTGCTCAATTTACCACCGTCGCCGCACGACATGCTTACAGAATTGATAGCGAACTCTCTGAAGTGGATCTCGCGTCTTTTCCCTGCTCATATTCAACTGCTGAAAATATGCTCACAAGAACATCGACATCTGCGGGCGACAGAGTCTTGGTCACGGGCGCATCAGGCGGCGTTGGATCGGCTACGGTTCAATTGGCAAAAGCCCGGGGTGCAGAAGTAATTGCCGTAACTAGCCCTTCTAAATCAAATGGATTAGTGGCCCTCGGGGCGGCCCAAACAATTGGACGGAACGAAAATTTAAAAGTGGCGTTGGGTGAAAATAGTATAGATGTCGTCATTGACTTGGTCGCTGGTCCTGCTTGGCCAAACTTGCTGGATGTTCTTCGCCCATTTGGTCGCTATGCCGTTGCCGGTGCCATTGCCGGCCCGTTAGTCGAATTGGACGTACGAACTCTTTACCTTAAAGATCTGAGTTTCTTTGGCTGCACGGTTTTGGACCCAAAGGTGTTTAAAAATCTCATTCGCCTCATTGAAACCAAGGCAATAAAACCTCTTGTCGCAGAAGTTTTTCCGTTGGAGAATATAGGAGAAGCGCAGACGGTGTTTCAATCGAAAAAACATACAGGGAAAATCGTTCTTCAAATCCCGAGTTAGCAAACGTCCTTTTAAAAATCGTCGAAAAGCCACCTCAGAAACTAGTTCTGATTAAGATGCTCCAATGCAATGCCAAACGCGGCTGAATCAGGAAATACTTGGTAACTCGCAATCCTGCCCTCTGCCATCGTAAAAATATTAACGACAACGGCCTTCGCTCTTTTTCCTGTGGCGCGAACCAGCCATTTTCCTTCAAGGACGACGATCACAGTGCTTCCGTCAATAAATGTCTCACGCGGGACGACGCTTTCAATTACCAAATGATCTGCAACAACGGACAGAAAATCCTGAAATCCTTCAAACCCTTCCCACACGCCACCCCACGGTAAAATATCGATCACATCATGATAGGTAACAATAATGTCTGCAGACACCACTTCCCTCATCGCATCTCGATCGCCAGATTTCATGGCGGAATAATAATTTGTCAGCGTAGCTTCTGTATCAGCACGAGACATACCCATCCTTAAAATTATTGTGAGAAACGAACATGTGCCAATAAGATTTTCAGCATTTGTAAGAAAAACAACGGCAAGTCACCGAACGAAAATTCTCTCAAATGGAAGAATCAATTAAAGGCGTCTTCCCAGTTACCTTTGGTTGCGGCTTTAGAGTATTCAGTCGCCCGATTTTCAAAGAAATTCGTGTGTTCAACGGCGTTCAAGATACTATCGAGCCAGGGAAGCGGATTCTTCGGGATCAAATAAATTGGATTCAAGCCTAACTGGCTAAGACGACGATCTGCAATATAGCGGATATAGCCCTTAATCTCGTCAGCTGTCATTCCTTCAATATCACCTTCGCCAAAAGCTAGATCAATAAAAGCGTCTTCATGATGGACGATCTCACGGCATGTTGCATATAAATCCTGTTGGAAATCGTCCGTCCAAACTTCTGGATTTTCCGACACAAAAGTCTTGAATAGCTTTATGATTGAATTGCAATGCAGTGTTTCATCGCGAACAGACCATGTTACAATCTGCCCCATTCCCTTCATTTTGCCCGTCCGAGGGAAATTGAGAAGAATAGCGAAACTGGCAAATAATTGCAGACCTTCCGTAAAGGCACCGAACACGGCCAATGTCTTGGCAATATCGGTATTGCTCTCTACATTAAACTGCTGCATGAAATCATATTTATCCTTCATTTCCTTATAATGAAGGAACGCAGAATACTCTGATTCCGGCATACCAATAGTATCCAAAAGATGCGAATAAGCCGCAATATGGACTGTTTCCATATTTGAAAAAGCTGCCAGCATCATCTGAACTTCTGTCGGTTTGAATACGCGGGTGTAGTGCCGCATATAGCAGTTATTTACCTCGATATCGGACTGCGTAAAAAACCTGAAAATCTGGGTCAGCAAATGACGCTCTGATTCAGTCAGGTTATTATGCCAATCCTTGACGTCATCCGCCAACGGGACTTCTTCAGGCAGCCAATGGATTTGTTGTTGCATCAACCAGGCATCATAACACCAAGGATAAGAAAATGGCTTGTAAACCGGTTTCGCATCAAGCAACGACATGGGCAGACTCAATTGTTAAAAAAGATCAAAAAAAGGAACGCTAGCCTGTTATTGGCAGGCTAGGCATTCTTCATAATCGGTGGTCTCACCGACATTTACAAGAGGCGATTTAGCGGCAACTGCCAGACTATCAGCCAGCTCTTTAAGTTCAGCCGGCAATTCTTCTTTCGTTGCAACTACTTCCGCGCGCTGCATGGATTTAGAGCGGCAATAATAAAGGCTTTTCACGCCCTGTTTCCAGGCTTGGAAATGTATTTGATGCAAGTCTCGCTTATGCACATCGGCTGGCAGAAAAACATTTACGGACTGAGATTGGTCAATCATTGGCGTACGGTCTGCAGCCAGCTCAATAATCCATCTCTGATCCAGCTCAAAAGCTGTCTTGAACACATCCTTTTCATGATCATCCAAGAAATCGAGATGTTGGACAGATCCTTCGCTCACGGTGATGGAACTCCAGATATCCTCGTTATCATGACCTTTTTCTGCAAGCAGAGCTTTCAAATGTGGGTTGCGGACGTTGAAAGATCCAGACAAGGTTTTATGGGTATAGCTATTTGCCGCCGCGGGTTCAATTCCCGGGCTGGCACCACCACAAATAATGGAGATCGAGGCCGTCGGTGCGACCGCTGTTTTATTGGAAAACCGCTCGTTAAACCCATAATCTGCCGCATCAGGGCATGCACCACGGAGATTAGCCAGCGATTTTGACGCAGCATCTACACCTGCCTGAATATGGCTGAATATCTTGTTGTTCCAGACTTTCGCCATAACAGATTCCAGAGGAACTCGTTTTGCCTGTAAGAAAGAATGAAACCCCATTACACCCAGACCAACACTCCGCTCGCGCATAGCGGCATATTTCGCTCGCGCCATTTCATCTGGTGCACGGTCGATGAAATCCTGCAGGACATTATCCAGGAAAAGCATAATGTCTTCGATGAAGCCATCTTGCGTTTGCCATTGGTCATATTTTTCAAGGTTTAGCGATGAAAGACAGCAGACTGCAGTCCGATCATTTCCCAAATGATCGATACCCGTCGGCAACATGATTTCAGCACAAAGATTGGATGTTTTCACGGACAAACCGGCCAATTTATGATGCTCTGGCACGAGGCTATTCACCCGATCATTAAAAATGATATACGGTTCACCCGTTTCGACACGCGCCGTCAAAATCCGGATCCACAAACTGCGGGCGCTTACGGTTCTAACAACGGCGTCATCTTTCGGGCTGGTTAGTCCCCATTCGCCATCTTCTTCAACGGCCCGCATAAATGCATCTGAGACAAGGATGCCATGATGAAGATTTGGTGTTTTCCTGTTCGGGTCACCGCCTGTTGGTCGGCGGATCTCAATAAATTCTTCAATTTCCGGATGAGAAACAGGAAGATAGACAGCAGCTGAACCGCGGCGCAGGCTGCCTTGGCTGATGGCCAATGTCAGACTATCCATAACCCGCATAAACGGCACTACACCAGACGTTTTACCAACGGCACCGACGCCTTCACCGATAGACCGCAAGTTCCCCCAATAGCTTCCGATGCCCCCGCCCTTGGATGCCAACCAGACATTTTCTGTCCATAAATCCACGATACCCTTCAAGCTATCGTTGGATTCGTTCAAAAAACACGAAATTGGAAGCCCCCGAGAAGATCCGCCATTACTCAAAATAGGCGTTGATGGCATGAACCATAATTTGCTGATATATTCATAAATACGTTGCGCATGAGCGTCGCCTTCTCCATAGGCGCTGGCAACCCGTCCAAATAAGTCCTGATAGCTCTCTTCAGGAAGCAAATACCGATCGGTCAGCACGGCCCTGCCGAAATCAGTCAAATACTTGTCGCGACTATGATCAATATGAACACGTGCACCGCCTTTGACCTGAACGATGTCTGTCAGCATATCAACCGTATCAAGCATCCAACTTACCCCTTCTTCTCGACTTATCAGTCATGACCTAATTTCAAATATTAGTCAAAAATTACAATATATCTGCCATATTTTTACAATAATTGCAGGATAGACAGCATGAACATCCCGAATATTGCGGTATTTCGCTATTTTGAGCTTCTTTGGCGAGTCTTTAACGTCCCCGAATTCGCGAATAGCCACTACATATTGTATAAATGTTCTTTCCGCGTCAACAACTTGTGGAAATACTTTGTAAAATAAATTTCTTGACGAATCGATAAACCATAGATCCGCTTTCGATTCAGTTCTTACGCACTCTTTACACACCAAATCGAGTTTCAATCAGGCAAGCTTAACAAGAGATCGTACAATTAAAATTCCACAAAAACTATATCAGTTATCTCAGTCTTTTAATCATTAAAAAAGGCGCTGAAATAATCTTCCAGCGCCTTGAACTTTAAGCTTGTCTTATAATCCTAATGGTAAGCCAATTTTCCTAATGAGCTGATTCAGATAACAAAGATAAACTCGATATTTTTTCCTTTATCCTGAGCTTCTCTCGTTTAAGATGACTAATTTGCACATGATCTGCAGACGGGCTGGCCATTTCAGTCTGAATTCTTTGTTCAATCTGGGTATGTTTTTCGGTCAGCTGTGAAACATGGTCTGCTGCGCTCATAGTATATCTCCTTAAGCTAAAAAAGACAGGACGCTGGTGTACCAGCGATGGACAACTCTATGTTACAGATTTATGAAGCAACATGATATGTTTCAATAGCTCGCGACTTTTTATTTTTACGAAAGCTGGACGAAATGACGGAAAACAAAAAGCTCATAATAGGTATTAGTGGCGCGTCCGGTGCGCAATACGGTATTCGCTTCCTGGAAGCCTGTCAGGCCTTAGACCTGGAAACCCATCTGGTCATCAGCAAGGCTGGCGAAATCACGATTACTCAGGAAACAAAATACTCTGTCGCCGATGTCAAAGCACTGGCGACTGAGACCCATAACTCGATGAATATAGGGGCGAGCATTGCATCTGGATCTTTTAAAACGAACGGTATGGTCGTTCTTCCTTGTTCTGTCCGTTCAATGTCGGAGGTTGCAACCGGAGTGACCAGCAGCCTATTGACTCGCGCTGCAGATGTTACTTTAAAAGAACGCCGCAAGCTTATAATAGCAATTAGAGAAACACCTTTTCATACGGGTCATCTTCGAACCATGACACAGCTTTCTGAGATGGGCGCTATCATCGCACCCCCTGTCCCGGCATTTTACACCCGACCTCAATCCGTGAATGATATCGTTGATCAATTTGTAGGGCATGTCCTGAATTTACTCAGCATTGAGAATTCATTGTCGAAAACTTGGACTGGTTTGGGAAAGTAAACTTACGCCGTTACTAATGGAAAAAACAAATCAGTATATTTTGGATTCGCAGCAGGAAACGATTCTTGCCATATGACCAATAAGGCCGCACGGTCTTCATTATTGATATCTTCAATCATCCGGTCCAAATAAGCCTGTAAATTAGCAGCAGCTTCCTGCCCCCTCTCCTGCATATCAAACGAACCAGTCGCCGGTCGTACCACGATCTCGCTCAGTATCTGAATTTCCATATGTTCGGAGTATAATTCACTTTCTGAAACAACGCGCCCCAATTCAGCACCAAGCCTGCCGTCGGCGGGTGCGATAGGACCCTTTAGAAATCGCCGCACATGCCGTAACGGAGCGACGACTTGGGATTGCCATACAATACCGGCATCAATACCAGCGGTCATTTCTTCTTCGGTCATTGCCCCGCGTCCGCTGGCAGCAACCCAAATGCAGAAAAGAATCAAATTAACGTCCAGGCCACGCCGATCCTGAAGACTGAGACAGGCTTCTTCGACATCTTGCGAGCTGTAAAGTTTAGCTGCATAATCCCACAACTGGCTCGGAGGAAATGACGCTGAATTATATATAGCCAAAATCGCAAACTCCTGAAGAGCGTTCGGAAATGAATAATCGCCGCACATAACGTGCTGAGGCTAGGCTTATATCCTAAAAAGTGCTAAAATAGGGTTGATATTTATGCTAATGGCTAAGAAGACTAGCATATCTTTGACCCTTGCTGGAAAAATCGTTGCCGGAGCAGCTGTAATTACATGTCAGAAATAGACGAATACGAGCAACTTAGAATGAGGTTGGCCCACTTAAAAGCGGAACATGGAGATCTGGATTTGGCTATTGATGCCTTAATTTTATCCGGTAATTACAATACCTTACAGCTTCAGCGTCTCAAGAAGCGCAAATTGGTATTAAAGGATCAGATTTTCTCCACGGAAAATGCGCTTCTACCAGATATCATCGCTTGATATGGCTTCCAAGCACGGCTCTTAGACACTTTTTTACTATGAAAAATCTGACTTTTTATTTTCATACATAGCGGCATCCGCTGCGTTGAGTGCTTGTTCCGCATTGCTTCCCGATTGGATAGGAACAACCCCTGAAGACAGCCCAACCGTCAGGGTTTCATCATTCCAGACGATTGGTTGCTGCTGAAACAACAATGGAATACGATTTATCAATATGCGAGCGCTATCTACGTCAGTGCGCGAAAGAATGAGGCCAAACTCATCGCCTCCTAATCGTCCGACAATATCTGTATCCCGGACACTATCAACCAGCCGTTTAGCAACTTGGGACAGAACAGCGTCCCCGGCTTCATGTCCTAAGTTATCGTTGATTGCTTTAAACTTGTTCAAGTCTATGTAGACAAGGCTCGCTTCCGTTTTATACCGCTCCACTGAGGCTTGCACCCGGGTGAGTTCACGTACAAATGCTCTTCGGTTATAAATGGGAAGCAGTGGATCCTGATCCGCTAACTGCTCTGTATCGTTGAGACGCCGATTAACCTGACCCAAGGATTGCCGTAAATTATCAACTTCTGCCATCAACGACATTATCGCGTCGCGAACGCGGGGGGTTAATTCTTCTTCCGGAATGCCCAGGACAGATGTTGTATCGTTTATTTCACGCGGTGGCGATCCGGATGACGGTGTACTTTGTACGCCTGATTTGGTGGCTCTGCTCGACCGGTCAGATGCGCGCGATGCGGTTGTTGAGCTAATTTTCACGAATATACCTAACTGCTACATACCCAATAACAAATTGAAGAATACGGTATTTAAAATCAAAACTCAAAAGAATCTATTATAAAAATATGATTTAAAATCTACTCAAATGTTATGGAACGCTTTACTTGCGTCTTTTTGAACCTTGCCTATAATCCGCCCCTTCAAAAACAGTCCTTTATTTCGGAAATTTTCAATGACTACGCAAGACATCTGTATCGGTATTATCATGGGGAGCCAATCAGATTGGGAGATCATGAAGAATGCCGCCGAAACATTGACAGCATTGGATATTCCGTTCGAGACGAAAATCGTTTCTGCCCATCGGACACCTGATCGGCTTTATGATTATGCGAAAGCTGCAAAGGACCGCGGCCTCAAAGTCATTATAGCCGGTGCCGGTGGGGCTGCCCATTTACCAGGAATGGCAGCTTCCATGACCCCTCTCCCGGTACTGGGTGTACCCATTGAGAGCAAGGCATTAAAAGGAATGGATAGCCTGTTATCTATTGTTCAAATGCCTGGCGGAGTTCCTGTGGGAACTTTAGCCATCGGCAAAGCGGGTGCCATAAACGCGGCACTACTTGCCGCTCAGATTCTTGCGCTCGAAAATGAAACATATGCGCGGGCCGTCAGAATCTGGCGGGAGCAACAAACTGAATCTGTTGCAGACGAACCCCATTCCTGATTTTAAGGATTTTCCATGACGTTGATCGCACCCGGTGGACATATCGGCATACTCGGAGATGGCCAACTTGGTCGAATGATGGCCCTGGCTGCTGCGGAAATGGGATATTTTGTTCATATCTTTGGCCAGGAAGAAAATAGTCCAGCCGCCCAAGTTAGTCATCGGTCAACAATCGCAGATTATAACGATAAAATAGCTTTGGAAGCCTTTGCCAACTCCGTTGATGTGGTCACGTTGGAATTCGAGAATATTCCAACTGACACTATTATGTTCCTCAATGATATCGTGCCAGTCCGACCCAGCCGGCAAGTATTGGAAGTCACACAAGATCGTTTATTGGAGAAAAGTTTTATCAATAATCTAGGCATCGGCACGGCACCTTTCGCCAATGTAGAAAGTATCGGGGAATTAACACATGCAGTGCAGCAAATAGGAACACCCGCTATTTTGAAAACCCGTCGCCTTGGTTATGACGGCAAAGGCCAAACCAAAATAGATCACGCGAGCCAGATTGATACAGCGTGGTCAGAAATGAAAAACGCCCCTTCGATTTTAGAAGGTTTTGTCAATTTTCGGCTGGAAATCTCCGTCATTGTGGCACGCAGCGCCAATGGAGATATCCAAACATATGTTCCTGTAGAAAACCGCCACAAAAATCATATTCTGGATATTACTCTGGCGCCGGCTAACATTTCGGAACCTGTAGCGAAACGGGCAGAAGAAATTGCGCAGACGATCGCAACGAAAATAAAACTCATCGGTCTTCTTGCCGTTGAAATGTTCGTAACGCTAGAGGACGATGTTCTTGTAAATGAACTGGCACCGCGCCCTCATAATTCCGGCCATTGGACAATCGAAGCTTGCGCCACCAGCCAGTTTCAACAAATCATCAGAGCGATCTGCGGATTACCACTCGGAAACCCGGTTCGTCATTCCAATGCAACCATGATAAACCTGATCGGCACCGACATAGATCAATGGTCGGATATTATAGACGACTCCAAAAACTCTTTTCACTTATATGGTAAAGCAGAATCTCGCGCCGGCCGAAAAATGGGCCATGTAACTAAGCTGTTGCCGTTGGATGAAAAACCGGAAATTTGAAATACAAAAGTTACGCCCAACCACCCGCGAAATAAAGTACCTGGCCTGTAATGAAGTTTGATTTATCAGACGCCAAAAACACCAAATAATCCCCCGCTTCTTCGCGCTTACCTAGACGGCCCAATGGAATCTGCGCCGTAATTTTCTTATACGCGGCCTCATTTTCAATAATTTCCTTCGGAAAATATGTCGGGCTTTCCACAAAATTCGGGGCCAGCGCATTCACCTGTATATTGTACCGACCTAGCTCCTTAGCCAGCGTTTGAGCCAAGGCATTTGTTCCGCCTCGCGCCGCTACATACATAGAATAATTTGGAATACCGTGTTTGGGTGCGGCAGAAGAGACAAAAATTATCTTGCCTTGTGACGCTGCTTTCATATGTTTCGAGGCTACTTTGGCATATCTGAAACCGCGCACCATCAAGGCTTCAATCGTTTCTCGAAAATCATCGATGCTGGCCTCGTCAATGGCCGCTTTCAATGCTGGAAACGCGTCATTATTGATCATGACATCCAGCCGGCCTTCCGCGGCGATAACATGTTCAACGATCGCCTCTGGTTCTTGCTCGGAAAGAGCTATGGCACCTGGCACTTCAGATTCGAATGAAGCCCGGCTATCGGCATCTTCGAAAGCAGCGTCTTGAGCGTATATTGTCGCCCCTTCAGCTGTCATCGCTTTCGATCCGGGGATTCCCAGAAAATGCATGGCATCCGTAATCAGGATAATTTTATTTTTAAGCATTATGTTGTCCCGAAAAAATGGGACTAGTTTATTCCAATCCCGCTATCGTATTTCGGAATCTAGAATACGGCCTCGTATGGGAAAGGCAAGATGGATCAACACTTGACCGATGAGATCAGTGACCTCCGCCCATCGGGCCTGTTTTAATTGAATATTCTACGGCCACGCCATAGTCAGGGTCATCATTGGAATCGACCATTAACTGACCTGCGCGATGCAGCAAGCGATGACAATCCCGGGACAAATGACGCAATTGAAGTGACTTGCCTTGCGCTTCATATTTTAACGCCAACGCTTCAATAGCTTGTAAGGCTGATTGATCTACAACGCGGCTATCCAAAAAATCAACGATTACCAAGTCAGGATCAGATTTAGGATCAAATATTTCACCAAAACCATCGGCTGAACCGAAGAATAACGGCCCATCAATTCGATACACTTTCGCGCCGTCATCATTGATTTCCGATCTAGCATGAATTCGCGTTGCATTGTTCCAGGCGTAAGTCAGGGCGGAAACTATGACTCCGACAATGACCGCGATAGCGAGATCGCTCAGGACAGTCACGGCCGTGACAAGAACAATGACCAATGCATCAGACATCGGGATTCGCTGCATGATACGAAAACTCTGCCAAGCAAACGTACCAATAACGACCATAAACATCACGCCAACGAGTGCCGCGAGTGGAATTTGTTCGATTAAACCAGACGCAAACAAAATAAAGGCAAGTAAAAACAAGGCTGCGGAGATACCGGAAAGCCGTGTTCGCCCACCAGATTTCATGTTGATCATCGATTGCCCGATCATGGCACAACCGCCCATGCCGCCGAAGAACCCGGTTACTGTATTGGCCACGCCCTGTGCAACACATTCCTGAGAGGCACCACCGCGCTTTCCAGTGATCTCTCCGACCAAGTTCAAAGTGAGCAGGCTTTCGATCAATCCAATTGCCGCCAGGATCAAGGCAAAAGGGAAGATAATTTTCAAGGTTTCGAGCGTTAGCGGTACCATAGGAATATGGAAAGCCGGCAATCCGCCCTGAATAGATGCAAGGTCGCCAACCCTCGGAACATCAATACCAAATGCAATAACGATCACCGCGACGATACCGATGCCGGCAAGCGGCGCGGGAATAGCTGAAGTCATCTTTGGAAATAGCCAGATAATTGCCATGGTCAAGGCGACAAGCCCCAGCATGATTGCCAGCGGGATACCGGTCATCCAGACTTTGTCACCATTTGCATCCAGAATCTGAAATTGTGTCAGCTGCGCCATGAAAATAACAATGGCCAGACCGTTGACAAATCCCAACATCACTGGATGTGGCACCAAGCGAATAAATTTACCCAACCGAAAAATACCTGAAAGAATTTGCAAGATACCCATCAAGACGACCGTCGCGAACAGATACTCAATTCCGTGCAACGCCACAAGCGACACCATGACCACCGCGAGTGCTCCGGTCGCTCCCGAAATCATGCCAGCCCGGCCACCAATGACAGCCGTGATTAACCCAACAATAAAAGCAGCATATAGACCGACCAAAGGATGAACGCCGGCAACGAAGGCAAAGGCTACCGCTTCAGGTACTAAAGCGAGGGCAACAGTTAAACCGGAGAGTAGTTCGATTTTCACGCGGTTGGGCGTAAATTTCATCAGATCGCCTGTATTTCGGCCCGTCCGGGCCAATCGGTCAGCGAAAGCGGCAAGCGTTGGCTTGATCAAAGAGTAATTCCATTTTTTCGGAGAGTTAATTAGTGGCTCTTCATAGACTAATGCACGCGTTAAGCAAAGCACTTGATGTGCAGCGCAGCAATCACGCCAAAAAAATTGACAACCTTTGGCAGGAACGACATCCTGATCCATAGAAAAATAATAAAACTCGAAAGGATCCGTTTATGACTCTTATCGAAGGCCATCGACCGATCGAGCCGCCGCAAGGCGTCGCCGTTTGGGATATCGATCCCTACGACACGGCTATTCTGACCGATCCAACAGACTATTATCACGAACTGCGTGCTCGCGGCCCTCTGGTTTATATCCCGAAATACCAAATCCTATGCTGCGGCCGATATGCCGAGATCAAAACTATTTTTAATGATTGGGAGCGATTTGTCTCCTCTCGCGGGGTGGGTCTGCAGGATTTTAAGTTGGACGAGCCCTGGCGACCGCCGAGCATCATTCTGGAGGCTGATCCACCGGATCATACAAAAACGCGTACGGTAATGGCCCGTGCCATGTCTCCTCGCGCTGTAAACCAGTTAAAGGAATTTTTTCAAAGCACTGCCAATGATATGGTTGACCGGCTTCTGCTGTTAGATAGTTTTGACGCCGTTTACGATTTGGCGGAAGCCTTTCCAACCACGGTGTTTCCAGAAGCCGTCGGACTACGTGAGGTCAACCGGCAACATTTGATCGACTATGGGGCCATGGTTTTCAACGCCCTTGGTCCGGACAATGCATTGCGCCAGCGTTCCCTTGCTATGGGCCCGGATATTGTACCCTGGCTGACAGAACAATGTAGGCGAGAGAATCTGAAACCTGAAGGACTTGGATCAACAATTTATGCCAGTGCTGATAATGGCGATATCACCGAAGAGGAAGCTGGGATGCTGGTGCGGTCCTTATTGTCTGCAGGCGTTGATACGACGGTGACCGGCATTGGAAGCGCCCTTTGGGTACTTGCTACCCATCCCGAAGAATTTGAAAAGCTTAAAGCGGACCCCTCGCTGGCCCGTCCAGCATTTGAGGAAACCCTGAGATATACTTCTCCTGTTCACACCTTTTGCCGGACGGCCAATCTGGATACCGATATCTCTGGCGTGCGAATCCAGGAAGGCACCAAAATCATCTGCTCCCTCGGTGCCGCAAATCTAGACGAGGAGCACTGGCCAAATGCTGACCATTTTGATATCAACCGGCGCCCTACAGGCCATTTGGCCCTGGGCACCGGTATCCACGGATGTGTCGGGCAAAATATTGCCCGTGCGGAAGCCGAGGCTGTTTTGACGGCCATCGCTCTTAAAGTGGATAAAATTCAATCGATGGGAGATGCAATCTGGCGCCCCAATAATTCTATTCACGGCTTGGACAGTTTTCCCATCAAATTTACCTGAAGTGGACCGATAACCAATCAGGTGTCGGGGGTATCCGCTCCATGGGTAATTTGATGGTTATACGCGGCACTGTCGTAATAGCCGCGAGAATCTGAGATTAATCCGTCTGCACCCAGCTGCCAAATTTCGAAACCGCTTATATTAATCCATTTCCGGGTCTCGCTATGGGTACCGCGCAATGTCCAACTGAAAACAGCCAGATCATCCTGAACAAAAAGATCATCCATCAACAATTCAAGTTCCGGAACCGCGGTGATGAAACTTTGTGTATTTTCCTCAATCCCTATCCGGCCAATAGCAGGAACGCCGGCATTTATAACCCGCGTGGCATTTTCCGCAAAAAGACCAGCGACGCCAGCGGCATCATGGTCACACCAGGCTTTTGTCATGGCATTGGCGAAAACACGAACCTGATCCTTGCTCAATGGCGAAGCCGCATCGATACCGATTTGAGCCAAGAATTCTGCTGTCGCAATCCTGGTGTCCTGATGAGTGACTTTTCCGGCAATATCGAATGTTAAAAGATCAGCCCCAACAAAAGAGATCGCCCTGCCCGTCATTGTGGTGCCGTGCCAAGTTCCAAGATGCGTCCCGGTTACCTGCCATTCGACAAGTGCCGTTGGCCCGTCAAACGTAACGGCATTTTTTACTGTCAAAGTCGCATCCGGCACTGCGACGAAGAACTCATCTAGCAAAGCTTTCAGTTCACCCGCCGATTTATACGTCGATCCATTCCCCCGCCGGAGAATGAAAGAGGGGACCGCAGCAGCCAACAACGCCGCCACGTTATGTTGATTGAAATTGTCGGCAATGGAACGCACCCTCGCCAGTTTTTCAAAATTTTTCAACATGCTCACCGTGTCCCCATACAATCACTTCAGTGAATTAATTAACCGTTGGCCCATATGAGTAGCTGCCGCCTTTTTTCAAAGCACTTAAGTAAGCCGGACGTGCTTGCATCCGATCAACAAAGGATTTCAGGTTTGGTAATAAATCGAGTGCGCCGCGGGCCTTCGCAGCCTCCAACGGAAAGGACATCATGATATCAGCCCCCGTTAGCTCAGAACCCACGAAGAAGTCCTTTCCGGCCATTTGGTCATTCATAAAACTAAAGTGGTTGATTGTTTCGCTATCGATACGCGGCATCAGGGGTTCTGCTGCATCGCCGAGACGGGCCGTGTAGAGACGCAACAACAAAGGTAACATGGCCGACCCTTCGGCATAATGCATCCATTCCTGATAATTCACGAATTCCGCGGTATCCATCGCCGGTGCCAATTTACCGTTGCCGTATTGTCGGATCAAATATTCAGTGATCGCACCAGATTCATGGATAAGTAGGTCACCATCCGTTAATACCGGCGATTTTCCCAATGGATGTATGGCGTTCAGTTCGGGGGGCGCCAAACGAGTCGTTGCATCGCGTTCATATCCGACAATTTCATAGTCGAGCCCGAGTTCTTCTAGTAACCACAAAATACGTTGAGAGCGGGAATCATTCAGGTGATGGATGGTAATCATTTAGACAGGCCTATCGTTGATTATTATTTATTGAAACCGGATCTTATAGACTGTTTTACTGAACACCAAGCCCTGTGAGGTAACAACATTGTTTTCCGCCCGTTCTTATCCTTTAGATGAGAAGCCCCGTCGCAAATAGCCCCAATCCGGCAAGCGCCGCAAAGACCAAAAGCAAAACAACATTCATATTGAACCTGAATAAAGCAATGATCGCGGCAACGCATAAAAGAACTGCATAGGGATCGATCGAGGTAAACGCCGGCATGGAAACATGCATACCCATACCGTCGAATACACCGACGGTGCGAAATACCACATGCAACGCAAACCATAAGGCAAGGTTCAGAATGACCCCAACTACGGCCGCCGTAATAGTAGAAAGTGCTGCGGATAAGGCTTTGTTATCACGCAGTTTTTCGATATGAGGTGCCCCGATAAAAATCCACAGAAAGCACGGCGTAAAGGTTACCCAAGTAGTAAGTAATCCGCCCAGAATACCAGCAATCATCGGCGATAGTCCGCCAGGATCCCTAAAGGCGCCCATAAAACCTACGAATTGGGTCACCATTATGAGAGGGCCCGGCGTGGTTTCCGCCATACCCAGCCCGTCCAACATCTCACCGGGTTGAAGCCAGCCATAATTCTCCACCGCGGCCTGAGCCACATAAGCCAGTACGGCATAGGCGCCCCCAAACGTCACCACCGCCATTTTACTAAAAAAGACGGCAATATCAGTGAAAACGCTGTCTGGCCCCATTATCAGCATTAAGATTGCAACGGGCGCCAACCACAAGACGATGAGGGTTATTCCAATTTTCAACACACCCGCCGCTCCGGTTCCGGCTTCAGCAAGGGATTCACGACCCAGAATGGTATCTTCTCCTGCAACAGAAGAATTACCAACGGCACCATGACCACCACTGCCCTGAAATGCCTTCAATCCTGATTTTCCACCGATATAACCGATTGCGGCCGCAGCAAGTATGATCAAGGGAAACGGAACATCGAACAGGAAGATAGCCGCAAATGAAAAGGCTGCCAAAGCAATCATGGTGCCATTGGCAAGCGCCCGTTTGCCGATCCGAAATACGGCCTGCAGGACGATCGCCAACACAGCGGCTTTCAATCCAAAGAACAAGGCATTAACCGGACCGATATCCCCATAGAGTGCGTAAATTACACTCAACACCATAATGGCCGCCACACCTGGCAAGACAAACAGAATGCCGGCGACCAACCCGCCCAATGTGCGATGCATCAGCCAGCCAACGTAGACTGTCAGCTGTTGGGCTTCCGGACCCGGCAGCAGCATGCAAAAATTAAGGGCATGCAGAAACCGTTTCTCACCGAGCCAACGTTTTTCTTCAACCAGAATCCGATGCATAACGGCTATTTGTCCGGCCGGCCCACCAAAACTCAACAAGGCAATGCGTGCCCAGACTCCCATGGCTTCAGTGAAGCTGGGCCAGGCACGGCCATCCGCGCCTTGCCGCGTTTGTGACTCAAGCTGCGTTTTACTCATGCAACGTCTCCCGCCCGGGCTGGCCAGTTATGTGTTTCATCGGCAGCGTCACGAACCCAGGCATAGAAAGCATCATAAAGATCAATACCTTTTTCAAGCTGCGCAAGATCATCGCCGAATAGCTGCGACAAACCGAGGGAGACCGCAAGTAAACCTGCGGATTCCGGGGCGAGATCGGGCCGTCCTGTATCTGCACCCCGAATAATTTCCGCCAACCTTAGCAACGGCTCTGTTGTTAAACCGAATTCCTCAACCATGGTATCGAAGGTACATTTTTCTCCGCGATGGCTCCAGTGCACATCTTCCACATCAAAGGCTGTGACCCCGAAGCGATCGGCGACATTTAGCACTTCTGCGGGCTCTACAAACAAAAACACCGCGTCCGGGTCAACGAAACGTCGGATTAGCCAGGGACACGCAATGCGGTCAATTTTCGGCCGACTGCGAGTCACCCACACGCCCGCTCCATTCGCATCTTGTGTTGGCATCTTAACCTCCGGCACCAGCGGTAAGCCGGCTTGACGCCAGGCAACAAAGCCGCCGGTCAGGCTTGCGGCATCGCAACCCAAATGCCGGAGCCAAGCGGCAGCGCCCTGACTAAGCTTCAAGCCATGCTCACAATAAATGATGACAGGGACATTGCCATAATCGGCTCCCCAGTTCATGGCTTCAAACCCGGACCGGCGCATGGCAGTCGGAATCATACGAGGATCATTGTTATAATCCTCATCAATGCGCGCATCAATCAAACGCGGGCAATTTGGCGTCCCAATCAGGGACCAGAGTTTTTCAACGGAAATAAGGGTTTCGTCAGACATAGAAGCGTTCCTCCAAACAACATTGTGGAACGCGATGCTTGGGCATAGGGCCTGACGGGGAGATCGCGGAAACCCCGTGCGCTTAAAATGCACAGAGAGCTTATGACTGTCAAGCGCCCTATTTCCCGCGACACCAAAACCGATACATGCCCTGGAAAAGATCGGGGGTGTCTTTTTCCACCGCCGCCCAATTTGCAAGATCTTGCGCCGAGGGGTCGCCTGGGCATTTTTGTGCATATGCCTGCAGTGGCTGCGGTGCAACAAATTCGAATCCCATAAATTCCAGTTCAAAATCTTTAAATATATACTCTATGGATGGTAGCTTAAATCGCTGTTCCTGCTGATGAAAAAGGAAGTCGCGACACCCAAGGAAGCCCGTTCAGAGCTGCTTGGTGGTCTTCACGCCTCTTCCGGTACCAAGGGTGCCTGCACTGCCGGATTAGGGCACCGCGCAGCCCTTCTTCCGCCAGTTCAATCGGCGGTTATCGTGGATATATCCCGCCACATCCCACTGTAAAGCCAATATGGCCGGGCCGTCCTCACCAAGTATGGACAGCAATGACGCAGATCGACAAAGCGCAGTTACAAGTAGCTCAATTTCAGAATCTGGTAAGATAACAATGGCGAGTCAGGCGGAAATTATTGGTTCAGATAAAGCTTCAGAAATATTCCGTAAGTTCTTTTTATCGTAAAGACAAACTTCAATAATTTCTGAACAAATTTCGGGAACCAGTAGTTTTTCCCAAATCCGGCTGACGGCGTAATCGTGCCAGAATATTAACGATCATACCGTCGCTGGTCACGTCTTCTCGACTGAGGCGGAGCAACAAGGTCTTGTAGCTGCAACTGCACAGCCTCTCCCATCTGCTGTTTGACCTTGATCATATTGTGTCCGGGTGGCCGCATTAACTGGCCCCAGCGGGTGAAGAAACAAGTTTCAGACCGACGATCCCGGCAACGATGAGGAGCAAGCATAAAATCCGCAAGATTTCGCGACTTTCATTGAATAAAATCATGCCCAATATGGCCACGCCAACCGCCCCGATGCCGGTCCAGATGGCATAGGCGGTCCCAACCGGAATGGTTTTCATTGCCGTTGCCAATAACCAGAAACTAATGCCCATGGCCGCCACGGTCAGAATAGAGGGAATTGGCTTGCTAAACCCCTCGGTATATTTAAGGCCAATGGCCCAGCAGCACTCAAACAAGCCCGCAATACCCAGATAAACCCACGCCATTTTATTGCTCCGATAAAAGCTGCAATTACACCACTAAACTCGCGTCAACAGCAGGCTGTTGGATTTGGTGATCAAGGCCACCTTACCGTCCTGATTACGCAGGGTAAAGGTGTTAGCGAGCCAGCCCTTGCCCGGTTTGCTACTGAGGCGTTTGGAAGTAATCTCCATATCTCCCATCAACGTATCGCCGGCGAACAGCGGCAACATGAAACTGACCTCAATCCCCAGCCCGCTTGGCAGGAAATGCCATTCCTGCCAGATTTTCGTTGCCGATCCTGAACTCATTGAAAATGTATAGGATCCGCAAGCGACAATGTCCTTGAACCCCATAGCCTGGGCGGCGATGGTATCCAGATGCATGGGTTGATCGTCAAACTCAGCCGCAAATTCCAGCATGCGCTCCCTGTCCATGGTCAAAGTTTTGCCGGTGAAGATATCGCCCACCTCAATATCGTCGTAATAGAGTTTTTCACTCATTTTTATTGTCCTTTTAGGTCTTATGGATAATCTCATATCTGGAGCTCACCAGTCCAGAGGGAAACGGCACGGTTTCAATATGACGGAGATCGATGTCCTGCTCAAGCGGCCCGAATAGGGGAATGCCGGCGCCCAGAAGAATGGGGATACGGGTCAGCAACATGTCCGTCACCAGCCCGGCCTGTAAAAACGCCTGAATAACCTGCCCGCCATCGACATATACTGCCTGCCAGCCGCGTCCTGCGAGTTCGGTCATCACGTCCTGCGGTGTGCCTTTAAACAGGGTCACCTTATCCGAAAGCTCCGGCGAAATATCCGCGGATGTCAGGGATCTACTCAAAACCACCACAGGTTTTTTATAAGACCAATCGCCGAAAGTCAGAACCTTCTCAAAGGACTTTCGCCCCATTACGATACCGTCAACAGTTTCCATAAAAGCCTCATACCCATGCTCTTCACCCTCAACCGCCTGTTTCATCAGCCAGTCAAGATCGCCGTCTTCCCGGGCGATAAAGCCATCAAGACTAGCGGCGATGTAAATATGGGCAGTGATCATGAGAGGCCTCTATGGGCTTAAAGGAAAATGTGCGCGAGATAACGATCTGACGGTCTGACGAATTTCCCTAGCGCATTCGCAAGTTCCGAAAGAAACGTTTGGCACTCGGTAGTTGGGAGAAGTCGGGTTTTTCCTTGAAGGATTTCTTCAGTTTCCATTTGGCCGTCTCGAATTGCATAACATTTTCGATGCGTCGGTCGAGGAATTCCCAGGTCTTGATATGGTCTTCAGATTTATCATCCAGCCAGAAGAGCATGGTCGCGCCATACACCGCCGATAACGTCAAGCGTTTGCTGTACCAGTTAAAATCTACGGAGGTATCGCCTGTGGCATACCACATCAGACTCACCGTATTGGCCGTTAATTTGGTGGCGCGCACCGCATTTTGCGGCAGGGTCAGGATATTGACGGCACGACGAACCGCTTCTTTCTGCGGACCATAAAGTTCAAGCCGCAGACGAATGGCAAGGGTGATGCGATCGCGGATCTTCATCTCCAGCACACCGCGGGCGGCCAGCTCTGCTTCCATCCGGTCATCGGCATTCTGGATAAACAAGGTGACCATATCGATCGCCCCATCCGGAAATGTCAGATCAAACACTGTCACATCGGTTTTCAGCGCTTTTGCGGCGGCGATCATGGCCTTGCGTGACCAGCCATCGAACAACACATGGGGCAGCACAGCGTCCAGAAGTTGCAACGGTGTGTTTTTCTCGATCGTCGTCATCGCTCTTTACTCTTCGTCAGGTTGGGTCTCGGCGGGGTCTTCCGCCGGTCCGCGCAGGCTGTCCATAAACGCTTCCATCTCTTCTTCATACACCAGATAGCGCATATCTGTCATCCGTTGTGGGTACAGAATTCCGTGCAAATGGTCACATTCATGCTGAACTACCCGGGCATGGAAGCCGTCGGCCTCCACAGAGACCTTGTTGCCGTCCAGATCCACACCGGAATAGCGGATATGCGTATGGCGTGGGACCACGCCGCGCAAGTCCGGCACCGACAGACAGCCTTCCCAGTCGAGCGCGGTCTCATCAGACAAGGGCTCGACCACCGGATTGATCAAGACGGTCGAGGCGACACCCTCGGCCTCCTCTCCGTCCGCGGCTTGCGCCCGCGCTGCCGGCACTTCAAATATCACCAACGCCAGCGGCACGCCAATTTGCGGTGCGGCCAACCCGACCCCGCCAACAGCTTTGAGACTGTCGCGCATATCAGCAACCAACGCCCGGACCTCGTCTGAGGTCGGATCTTCAATCGGATCGGCGACTCGCCGCAGGATTGGATTACCCATTTTAAGAATTGATTGAACGGTCATGGATTACGCCTATATGTGACAACAACTGGATTTCTTAATGAATATATGATACAAACGCTTATCTTTAAGGAATTCACCTTAAAAAACCACCGATAATGCTTTTCTTTCGGTAAAAGGCGTGCTAAACCCGCGCCAACTTGAGAAGTATTCGTTAGATATTAGATTAGGAGCACCGCTAGCTGTGCAAGTTTCTGTTCGTGACAACAATGTTGACCAAGCGCTTCGCGCGCTGAAAAAGAAAATGCAACGTGAAGGCATTTTCCGTGAATTAAAACTTCGAGGCGCTTACGAAAAGCCATCGGAAAAACGCGCTCGGCAAAAAGCTGAAGCCATTCGTCGTGCCCGTAAGCTGGCGCGCAAGCGGATGCAGCGCGAAGGCTAGTCCTGACGCCGGGTCCCTTCGGGTGATCCTTTAAGATTTTCGAAAGCCGCTCTGGGTCTCCAGAATGCGGCTTTTGTCGTTTGTAGCAACAACTCAGGGTACATACGCACCGATGACAATTGTTGAAGGCACCCCCCTCACTTTGACAACAGCCGATGGCTGGACCCTCAAAGTCAATAAATTTGATCCGCCAGCGGACCAATTGCCCGCCTCCGTGGTGATGATCATGCCAGCCATGGGCGCCCATGCCCGACCTTACCGGTTTATGGCCTCTGCCCTTGCGGCGGCCGGTCATAGTGTTGTCACTATCGATCCACGGGGTCATGGCCAAAGCCTGCCCTTGCCCCGGCGCGGCGTGGATTTCAGCGTTGATGACATTGTCCGTCACGACATGTCCGCCGTCATGGATCATATTCACACGGCCCACAAAAATGTCCCGGTGGTGATGCTGGGCCATAGCCTGGGCGGTCATCTGTCAACGATGTATCTGGCGGAAAACCCGGATGCCGCGGTCGCCCTCATCACACTGACCTCGACGCATTTTCATTACCGCAAAATCGGTATTCCCTCACTGGCCATGTTTGGTGGTTTTTCCTTGCTGGCGAAAACCTTTGGTTACTTGCCGGGGGAATATGTGGGTTGGGGCAAACCCTCGGCTAAAACCGTGGTCAAGGACTGGGTT
Source organism: Sneathiella sp. (assembly GCF_036960985.1). Taxonomy (NCBI): domain Bacteria; kingdom Pseudomonadati; phylum Pseudomonadota; class Alphaproteobacteria; order Sneathiellales; family Sneathiellaceae; genus Sneathiella; species Sneathiella sp. The sequence continues at coordinate 66,982 of NZ_JBALWD010000018.1, forward strand.
CGCTGGGGCGTCACCGGCAAGTTTCAGGGGAGCGATGGCCGTGATCTGGCGCCGGCCGCAGCCGCCTTAAAAAAACCTTTTCTCAGCATCGGGTTTACCGACGATACATGGCTCGCCAAACCCGCTGGCATCGACGCTTTTAATGAACGATTACCAAATTGCACCCTTTCCCGCTGGACGTTATCCCCGGCGGAACTTGGCGTCGACAAGCTGGATCATTTCAGTCATCTGCAAACCGGCGCCAAAGTCTGGACCCGAATGGATCGGTGGATCCGCGACCAGCTATAAGTCACTCATCGCTCTCCTGCAGCGCCAGCACGGCGGCCTCCGTTTCGCTGTCCGCCGGAAACATACATTCGACCATGATCTCTTCTGCCGTCACATCTTGCGGTGTGCCGAAGCTGGCGATAGTGGTAATCCAGGACAGGGTATGGCCCCCCAGCTCGAATGCCAGCGGCAGGATCGGTAGCGCATCATCTGTTGGGTTTTCCAGTTTCCAGTCCTCTGGAATATCCGGATAGGCCAACACCTCGGCAATCAGCTTTTTGAGCGGATCATTCTCGCCGCCGCCGCGAACCTGACGATGAGCCCGCTCAATAATATGGCGGGCCACCCGATCCCAGTCCTTGATTACGCTTCGCAAACCCTCTTCATGCAACGTCATCTTAAGCAGGTTCGGCGGCCCCGCGTCGCCGCCAAGCCGCAATCCCAACATGTTCATCATTTTCGCACCGGCATGATTGATCATCAACACATCGAAACAGCGGTTCATGACAATGGCCGGATAAGGCTCCTGCTGGCGCAGGATATGATCGAGGGCTCGGCGCACCTGCGACAGCCCGTCATCATCCAGCGCGCTTTCCGTATAGGCCCCTGTGTATCCCGAGGCGTTGAGCAACCTGTTTCTTTCGCGCAACGGCAAATCCATCACATCGGCCAACCGCAGGACCATTTCCCGGCTGGGACGGGAGCGGCCGGTTTCAATAAAACTGACATGACGGGCCGAACTGTTAGCGGCCAGCGCCAGATCCAGCTGGCTAAATCCCTGAATTTGTCGCCACTGTTTGAGAACCTGACCGAATTCCGAAGTCGGTTGCTTTGCCGCCATTGCCGTCATGATCAATCCTTTCGTTAAGTATGCGAGCTAGTATAAGCCGAAAAAAAAGGAATGACATTACCTCTGAGGTAATTGAGACCATGACCTTTTGCGTGCACCCTGCAGACATCCACCTCCCAATCGAAAGGATAATTTTATGAAGGATACATCATCTCATCTACTCAAGACGTCATTGTTGATAAATGCTGTCTTTTCCGCTACCAGCGGTGTTGCTTGTCTGCTATTTGCAGATTCTCTGTCCCCTTGGACGGCGATTCCCAGCTGGATCCTGTACAGCCTGGGTGTAGGTTTATTAATCTTCGCGGCGGATGTGGCGGTAACGGCGACCCGCGATCCCCTTAATCCGTTATTCGCCAAGATCATTGTGGGGTCGGATATTGCGTGGGTGGTGGCCAGCGTTGGTGTGCTTATCTTTTTCGGCGCCCAATTGACACTGGCTGGTCAATTACTAATCGAGCTCGTCGCCATTGTGGTTGCTGTGCTGGCGACGGTTCAGGCGGTTGGCCTGCGTCAAATGCGCGACGCAGCGCAAGCAACAGTCTAATTCGATTTTCCACTGAGGTCCCCAAAACACAGAGGGCTGCAAGTTGCCCTGCAGCCCTCTATCTCAAAAATTCGCAGGATATGCCGTCCTGCGAGCTTCTGGGGGAACCTAATACTACTATTAAGGTTATTGTCTGTCAAGATGTTCTGGTCGACATCTTTCCTCACTTTTCCGTGAAGATATAGAATTGGTTTCCTCAAAATCAAATTAAAAATACCTCTGATAGACGGAAATTTCGGTGGCGGAAAAAATAAATTTTCATCGCCGGGAATTAAGGTTTCTTTAGCCCTTTCAGACGTATCTTCTAACAATGTACAAATTGAGTAAAACTGGCCTGGTAGTCAAAATCTTCAAAGGCCTAACGCAAAATGTCAAAATTGCTCCGGTGATCTTGACCGCGATAATGATTGTTGCCGCCGGTTTCGTCTGGCAAAATGTGCGCGCTGATCATGAATATCGTCTGGGGTCAAGTACGCGCAGCAATCTTGATCATTTTGCCGCTCGATTGGAAACACACGTCGCCACCCGGTTAGACGTCGGTAAATTTATACGGCGCGAATGGGAAATTGGCCATATCAATAACAGTACAGGGTTCATCGCTGAAGCGGCCTCAATCCATCAGGTTTTTCCGGATTTTCAGGCGATCAACTGGATTAACAGAAACGGTGTCATAGAAACGGTGACGCCGTTAGTCGGGAATGAAGCCGTTTTAGGGCTATCTGTAAAACAACTGCCCTCAGCACGGGATATTTTCATGAAAGCAGAAAGAACCGGCGAGGCGCAGACATCCCCACCCATAACACTCGAACAACTTGGCCATGGCTTCGTTTGTTATATTCCTGTCATTGTCCAGGGCGAAACTCTCGGCTACATCAATCTTGTATTTCGGACCGTCTCGCTTGTTGATGCGGCTCTTAGCACCGGGCTATTGGATGACTATCAATTGATCATCACAGACAATGGTACTGAAATGTATAACAGCGCCAATATTACGCCCGATGTCCAGCACGCAAAGTCTCGCGTGATCAAGGTTGGCAACCGCCGTTGGGATATTACCATCGCGCCCACAGCGAGCCTGCTCGCAACAGAAGAAAGTTCCAGCGACGATTTTGTTCTGATTGGCGGCATTTTATTTTCCCTCGCCGTCGGTTATTTTCTGTATCTGGCTCTGGCCCATCAACAAAAACGGCGGGCCAGCGAATCCATCTTCCGCACATTCATTGAGTTGTCACCATCTGCTATTTTGATCAAGGATGCCAATGGGCGCTATATGCATGCCAATGAAGTTTGGCATAAATGGTTTAATCCAAAACGTGAAAATATCGTCGGCAAACATGTGAATGAGCTGTTTTCAACTGATCATGCAAATCTCGTCAATATGGAAGAACATGCGGTTTTAAGCACCGGCCAAGCTGTCGAGAAAGAAATTATGAGTCCGTTGAAAGATGGGTCGAAAATTCCAACATTACTGCAAAAATTCCCTATTCTCAGCAACGATGGCTCTATTGTTGGCATCGGCGGAATAAACACGGATATGCGAGCCAGCAAGAAAACCGAGAAACATCTGCGCCAGGCATTGGTCAAATCCGAAGAAGCCAATCACTCCAAGTCGAAATTTCTGGCGACCATGAGTCACGAATTGCGGACACCGCTGAATGCCATTATCGGATTCAGTGATATTATGATCGGTGAATATTTTGGCAAAGTCGGCAACCAGAAATATGTGGAATATTCTAAAGACATCCATAGTTCCGGGAAGCATCTGCTGGCACTCATTGATGAGGTTCTGGATATTTCGGCCATTGAATTGGGCAAGCGAGATCTTGAGCTGGAGCAGTTGGTCCTGACCGATGTATTAAACGACTGCGTCAAGTCGGTTAAAGCCCGTGCCATCAGCCGTCATGTCCATCTTGAAATGGTTGCGGACACCGATCTGCCGCCAGTGTTTGCGGATGAGACCGCCCTCAAGCAAATTTTCCTCAACCTGTTGACCAATGCCATCAAATTTACCCGCCCAGGGGACAGGATCACCTTGTCTGCCACCACGACAAAAGAAACGGTTGTTGTGACGGTTTCTGATACGGGTCAAGGAATTGCGCCAGAGCATCTGGCAACCATCACCGAACCCTTTGTCAAAGGCCAGCACACGTCTTTGATTGCCGATGAAGGAGTTGGACTGGGGCTGTCCATTGTCAAATCCCTGCTGGATGCCCAGGACGGCCAGTTATTGATTGAAAGCCAATTGAGTGAAGGCACCACGGTAACAGTTATTCTGCCCAAGATAGGCCGGCGTCAGGCAGCCTGAACCGGCGCCTCACTCGTCCCCGAAATGCTCCATGCGAGCCTGATCTGCGGCCCGGATTTGACTGGCCGCATCCGCCAACATTCTGGAAACCTCTTCCAACTTGCCAGCAATCTTCAGGCGATCGGTTTCAAAAGTCGGATCCTTGATCTGGGACGTCAGCATCTGCTGTCCCCACCAGGCACTATGGCGGGCATATTCGCTGGCGGCGATATGCTCCGGATCCGCAAGATAGAGCTGATCGAACCGGGTGAAATCTGCGACTGACAAATCCGCGGGCACATAGCCATTGACCAGGGTAATTCGCTCCCCCGCCTCGCGCAGGGCGCGGGCCCGATGCACAACCATATTCCCCTGCTGCAACACCGCATATCCGGCGCCGGGGACGGTTGGGGAGGTGATCCGGTCGGCCGGTATCGGCTGCCCGGCGGTTTTTAGCGCGGCCATCTCGCCTTTCGTGCCGTGGAAATAGTCAAATTCCCCACCCTCAATGAGGTTGGGATCGGTGACAAACAACACATAGTCAATACGCAGGGTATCCACATGCCATTTGTCCACATTCTCGCCAACGGTCTCCGGGTTATAGTTGAGATGACCCAATTGATGCGGAATACTATGGGGGATTTGCGGTGCAGCACTGATCTTCGAAATCATTTCGGCGACCTCCGTCGAACAACAGAAATCCCGCAGGAATTTTGACTGATACACCCCGCCGCGAACCATTCGGGAGATCCGCTCGATTTTACGGGCATACGGCGCCAGATTACGGGCAACTTCCTGCAGACAGGCGACGCCTTCGTCACTTAAAATCCGAAAACTCGAGGTAATTCCCAACGCACTGGGACAGGCGGCCTGCTCGGCCGCGGAATATCCCAGATCTGCCAAATTGATAATTGTTTCCGGCATTTCCAGGGCCAGATGCCGGGCCGGATCGAAGCGCGGCTCCTTGGGCAAGGCTGGGAAGCCGGACGGCCGGATGTCGGGAAAGGCTAACGGGGTGGCAACGGGCATGACAGTCTCCTGATCTGAAATCTGAGACAATGTACGCAGTCTCAATACATGAAACAAATTGATATTTTAGGCCTAATACATTAGAAATTTTCATATGTTGAAAATCGATTGGCGCCATTATCAATTGCTGCTGGCCATTCGCGACACGGGCGGGCTCACCGCGGCGGCGAAACAGCTTGGTGTCACCCAACCGGCGGCCAGCCATCAGATCCGTGAAGCCGAACGGCGTCTGGGATTGCAGTTGGTGGAAAGGCAGGGTCGCTTGCTCGTCCTGACCCCGGCCGGAGAGAAATTAGCC